>JAWQFQ010000237.1:0-14554 GCA_035967975.1 Scytonema sp. PMC 1070.18 | reverse complement strand
CTTAAAAAGATGCTTAAGGAATTCCATAATTAAATGAAAAAAACCTATAAATGTTAACTGTTAAAGTCTTAATATCTTATACTAAGTTCAATAAAAAATTTGGATTTTCTTCAATAATGCGGACTCCAGTTAGTATTAGGTTGTGCTAACCTAATATACGAGTATCGTTTCGGTCGCAAAGTTTGTTGTTAGCATTTATAGGTTTTGTCCTTTTGGTCTTGACAGCCTTGTCTCCGAAATATTGCTCTCTACACTCGATAATTTTGGAGACAATCAATGTCAATTTACGTCGGAAATCTCTCTTATGAGGTTACACCAGAGGATTTAAAGGAAGCATTTGCAGAGTATGGGACTGTGAAAGATGTGCAGATTCCCACGGATCGAGAAACAGGTAAGCAGCGAGGCTTTGGTTTCGTGGAAATGTCAAGTGAAGCTGAAGAAACCGCAGCAATAGAGGCTCTTGATGGTGCTGAGTGGATGGGACGTGACCTGAAAGTCAATAAAGCCAGACCACGTCAGGATAAAAAGTCTTTTAGTGGTGGACGCAGTAATAATAATTACCGGAGTCGTTACTAGAAAGAACTGAACGCTGACAAAGAAAGTATAAAAGAAGAAAACTCATCTGTTGCATTTCATCTTTTATACTTCACACTTTATCCTTTATTTTTTCGATAGAGTACAGAGGAGCTAATGACTCAAGTCATTCTGGGAGAAGCTGAAGGTATTGAATCAGCCCTACGTCGTTTTAAAAGACAAGTTTCCAAAGCGGGAATTTTATTGGATGTGAAGAAAAAGCGCCATTTTGAAACACCAAATGAAAAAAGAAAGCGTAAAGCTATAGCCTTACACAAACAACGTCGCCACAGTTCGCGCTATCGCTCTAATGACAAATTTTCTAACAGCTAGAGCACTAATACATTAACTGGCGGCTGGTACTAACTTAATCCAAGTAATGTTATTTGGATTAAGTTATAATAAGTTGCAAATTATTATTCATCAATACCAACCGCAGTTTGTTGTGGTATAAGGTAGCACTACATTAGGAACAACTTGTTTTTGACCTGAAAATGCTCTACCGTAATAACCGTCTTCAAAACCACGACCAAATTCACCACCAGCTGTACGAGGTTTGTAGTCTCTTCCTTCTCTAGCGTTTTCACGTCCTTGTCGGTAGCCGTCAGCGTATGCTTGAGGATGATATCCAGGATCTTCATCAACAGACCACTGAGTTACAGGATAGCAGTAGGATATTCTTTGCCTGTAGAAAGGATAGTGATAGTGTTGACGATAGTAGTTATAGAAACGTCGGGGATGAGCTTGGGCTGGCGGATTGCTAAATAGAAAACCAGTCGTAGTGGCTAAAGCTACTAGACTAGCAGTCATAATCTTTTTCATCATGATAGTCAGCAGATTTTATTAACTCCTGGTATTTCTAAGATATCGTTTATAATTGTTAGTCAACATCACCTGAAAGGTCACCCCATTGGGTGATTTTTGGATAATCTAGTTCGGATATTTGTCAAAAGTTAAAGTGTTGACTTACTAGAATTTAAGCCTTATGGTAGTGTATTTTCAATTACAATAATACTTAGACTAAGCACAAATACAACTCACAATTTTTGAGGAAATATTTATGCCTAGAGCATCGGTACAGTAATGCCAAAAACCCGGTAACTTCTGTGTTGGCTCAACGGAAAATTAGTCTTTTTGACGCTAGAAACCGGGTTTTTTAGTCCCACGAGTGAATACTGTACCGGCGCTCTAGTGGTCATGCAAGTCATAAAGGAACTTCTGACAAACCTAATGTTAACGCCAACGCAGACAACGATTTGACTTTGTCAGCAGCAGATAAAATATCTGACCCTCAGGACGTTTTACCTGAAAGGGTAATGACGACAGAAACCGTAAGAACCGATGAATTTGTGGATTATCCTCCCGCTACCCAACGTCCAGATGAGGATGCAAATGTCGGTAAACAAGAGAGCTAAATGCTACGCTTACTTGTTGTGTGGACGGGATTGAGGTTTACCACAAAAACGTCCTCTGGGCGCACCAATGACCTGTCCTCGATCGCAGATTTTGTTTCCCCGTAAGAAGGTTGTTTTGACTTTTCCTGTTAACTCCAATCCTTCAAACGGGGTATAGCCTTGTTGTGACTCCGACTCAGCAGCACGTACAATAAAGGTTTCATTAGGGTCTAGCAGTACCAAATCAGCATCATAACCGACTGCGATATCACCTTTTGAACTCAACCCAAACCTTTGGGCTGGATTCGAGCTTAATAACTTAGCCATATGATTGTAGGACATACCCCGCTTGCTACCTTCACTAAAAACACCAGAAAGGAGGTATTCTGTACCACCAAATCCGGATTTAGCAAGCCAAATATTATTTGGGTCTTTTCGAGAGACTTTTTGTTCAGCTGAACAACAGGCGTGATCGCTGACAATCCAATCAATTTGGTGATTGAGTACAGCTTGCCACAAGTATTCTACGTCTGCACGGGAACGAATCGGAGGATTGACCTTAGCCCATGTGTTTGTAGGTGTATCTACATCTAATAAAAGATGTCCAACAGTGACTTCCCGTCGAAAATTTATGTGAGGGAAGACTGTTTGCATCATTAAAGCAGCTTCCAATGCTTTGCGAGAACTCAGGTGTAATAAATTTATGTTAAGACAATTGGTTTCCTGCGCCAAGTAGGAAGCAATGCAGATGGCTAATCCTTCCGAATGGGGTGGACGAGCTGCGCTATATGCTTTTAAACCTGTAAGGGAGGAATCCTGTTGGACAATTTTAGTGTAGGCGTTGAGGATTTCGGCTACTTCGCAATGAAGACTGAGGCTGATGCGATCGCTCGCTTCTGGGTATCTTTCCCTGAGCTTTGTTAAACCACGCATGATAAATTCAAAGTGCGCCAAATCATACCTTTCCTCTTTGTTAATCATCAAGAAAAGGTTTTGTTGGTCAGAAAGACCATGCAAACCATAGCCACCATAAAACATAAAGATTTTGAACGAACCAATCCCATACTCCTCAAACAGCATTTGCATCTCATCAATATGTTGAGTGCTAATTGGAGCAATATGATAGCCGTAATCAACAAAAAAATTCCCGTGCGATAAAGCTAACACTTCTGGAAAAAAATCTTTATAAGAGCCGCCTTTATTCAGATAATACTGTCCTGTCCGAATGTAATTCAGGCTAGTAGTCACTCCCCCCATTGCGGCTGCTTTAGTTTCAGTCACAGCATCTTGGTCAAGGGGTTGGTAGATACCTATGTGCATATGAGCGTCAACAACCCCAGGAAAGCCCAACAAATTTTGGGCATCAAATACCTCTTTGCTTTCGTCTGAGCTAATATTAGGAGCAATCTGGGCAAATTTCCCATCCTTGATTCCCAAATCAAGCAGTTCGACCCCATCCTCAGACGGACGCACTACTCTCACATTTTTGATAATTAAATCTAATACGGGAACCTCAGACATAGTAGACCTCACACTAAAATAAGTACAGAGCCCAAAGTTATCATTATATTCAGGAGAAAAGACAATGGAAAGTTTTAATGAGTATCATATGGACCCAAAGCAATTTCCTTTTCTCAAAAGCTTTCAAGATAACTGGGAAGTGATTAGAGATGAGTTTACACACTTTATGAAGTATGCATATAATGAGGAGTTAAAATTCACTTATGATATTCTAGGTCCTAAAAGTAAAACGATTAAAACTAAAGGGAATGCGAAATATAGTGCATTTGGTATCTTGTTTCAAGGTAAGTTTATTGAAGAATATATTCAACTACATCAAATAGAATATCCTGATTATAGTTCATCTGATGCATCAGAAAAAGCACTGGCTTTAAGAAAGAAATATTTCCCAAATTTAGCTAAAGTGATAGAAGAAGTAAACTTAAATGATCATATCCTTAGAAATGTATATTTTGGTACATTCCATCCCGGCTTGGATATTAAATTGCACGTGAACTATAACCCTCATATGAATCGTGGTTATCTAGGATTAATCGTCCCAGAGGGGGATATAGCTATGAAAATATGCCACGAGCAGCTTTATTGGCATGAAGGAGAAGTCATGGTTTTAGACCACAGCTATCCTCACTGTCCGCATAACTATACTAATTATGACAGAACTGTCTTGGTTATAGACTTTTTTAAAACAGATAAGCCTAGAGAGGAAGTCATCCGATTTGAACAAGAGCTAGTTACACAACGTATGCAAGATAATCCTTACAGCTTAGGTGTTTTTGGGAAAAGCGATAAAGCTAAAGAAGAAGATTTTATCAAGTACGGTTTGGCTCATCAGTTAGAGTGGGACCGAGCCTTAGGCGCGAGAGAAACAACAGGTGATTATTTCACTTCATGTTCCTCACAGAGAAAAGAAAGATGATCTAGTCTTGAAGATACAGGAGAAAAAGTTGTGAATAGTCTGGGTAAAAAAAGATTAGATGCGGTTTTGGCGATCGCCACCTATGCTGTTGGTAGTGGTACAGCTTCAGCTGCACCAACCCCTGGTATCGAACTTCCAAAGCAGTTGATTTTAACAGCTTCCGATATTTTTATGTACACCTCTATCTGGAAAATCTATTTTGAAGAAGATTTGTCAAGAAAGAGCCTGATTGATATGCTTGCAGAATTAGGTTTAGTCACCGTTGCTGCAACGGGGACAGCTTATATAGTTTCTAAAGGAACTTCAGCAGTACTACATGAAATTACAGACTGGCTTGGACCCGTAGGATGGGGCGTTTCAGCAGCAATAGCAAGTTCCCTAACTGGTTTATTTGGAACTCTATGGACGCTTTATTGCGACCACCTCTACTCTGAGAAAGAATCTCAAGCTTTTTAAGCATTCAGCCGTCAGCAATTAGCAATTAGCAATTAGCAATTAGCAATTAGCAATTAGCAGTCAGCTAACAGTTAAAAGCTGACCGCTGAAGTGCTGATTGCTGATAAAAAACCCAATTTTCCGGTTAATATTGCATGGTAATTAAATTCACCTTGCTTTGCTTGGAAAATTGTAGTTGATATGATTGACCGCCGAAATTTTCTAATTGGTCTAGCCGCCACTTCATCAATTTTAGCCTCTCCGTTAAAAATGGGGAGAACTGCCACAAGTAAAGCTTTGTTAAAACCCAAGCGCCTGCAACCCGGATCTGTGGTAGGAATTGTCAGTCCGTCTGGTGCAGTATTTGTAAGCGAACAAGTTAATATTGTTATAGATGCGGTCAAGGGATTAGGGCTTGTTCCCCGACTCGCACCCCATATCCTAGAAAGATACGGTTACTTAGCAGGCAAAGATAAAGACCGTGCTGCTGATATCAATCAGTTTTTTGGCGATCGCTCAATATCTGCAATTTTACCAATTCGTGGTGGATGGGGATGCAGTCGGATATTACCTTACTTAGATTATAATCTCATCCGCAAAAATCCCAAAATTATAGTTGGTTTTAGCGATATAACATCTTTACTTCTAGGATTAAACGCTCAAACAAACCTTGTGACATTTCATGGTCCTAATGGATATAGTTCTTGGAGAACAACCCAAACAGAATATTTCCGACGCGTCTTGTTTAACGGTGAAAGAGTGACCTTTCAAAACGAGAAAGACAGCGATGATTCCAACCGATTGATGCAGGTAAAGTACCGAATACAGACTATTAACTCTGGTAAAGCAAAAGGTAGACTAGTTGGCGGGAATTTATCAGTTTTATCAGCCATTGTAGGTTCTCCTTACTTACCGGATTTCAACGGTGCTATTCTCTTTTTGGAAGATTTAAACGAGAATATTTACCGTATAGACCGCATGATGACTCAGTTAAAAATTGCTGGATTACTAGACAAGCTTGCAGGCTTTGTTTTTGGACAATGTTCGGATTGTTTACCCGATGCTGACTACGGTTCTCTCACTCTTGAAGAAGTCTTATGGGATCACATCAAACCACTCGGCATTCCTGCGTGGCATGGTGCAATGATTGGTCATATGGAAAATATATTAACATTGCCCATTGGTTTGGAAGTGGAAATAGACGCCAATGCAGGGACGATTCAGATGCTAGAACCTGCGGTGGTTTAATTTCCGTCACTTACAATCACATTGCTGTCACACATACAGCAACAGAAATAACACGGTGTACAAGGGCTTTAATTCTTGTTTTTGTGGCAACAACGTCATTCAATGGTGTGAACCGTAACATTAAATTCTTCCTTTGCTTTGTTTTTCACTCGAACAATAGAAATCTAACTACCTATAGTTACAAGGAAAATTAACTTATGCAGTTTAGGGGAAAACAACACCCCTACACCCCTCAAAACACACCGACCTTGTCTGTTTTTTCCCAAGGAAGATCCATATCTACCCGTCCCACATGACCGTAGGCGGCTAACTTTTTGTAAAATCCACCTTTACTCATAGAAGGTAAATATCTTAAATTGAACTGCTTGACGATTCCTGCAAGGCGGAAATCAAAGTGCTTGTTTAAAAGTGTTGTGATTTCTTCATCAGAAATCTTCCCTGTCCCAAACGTTTCTACTTGAATGCTGACAGGTTTAGCCAGTCCTATAGAATAGCTAAGCTGCACTTCACATTCGTCAGCTAGGTTGGCTGCAACTACGTTTTTAGCAGCATAACGAGCAGCATATGCTCCTACTCTATCTATTCTGACTGGGTCTTTACCACTTAAGGCAGAACCACTATGCTTTGCATACTCACCATAGGTATCTATGGCGTTTTTTCTTCCTGTTAGACCAGAATGAGCCGCAGGACCACCTTTAATGAAAGGTCCATCGGGATTGATAAATATTCTGGTTTGTTCGTCTGGTTTAATGTCTTCATTCTCAAAAACAGGTTTGATAACCATCTCGTAGATATCATCCTGGAGTTGTTTCAACTCTGGTTTTGAGGCTTTGTTTTGACTGGCAATGATGCTGATACTATGGATTCTATAAGGTCTGCGATTTTTATACTCAACCCCTACCTGAGTTTTACCATCTGGAGTCAGATATTCGAGTATATCTTCTCGTCTCGCATCACTCAGTCGTCTAGCAAGTTTATGGGCTAACCATATTGGCAAAGGTATGAGAGCATAGGTTTGATTGCAAGCAAAACCAAAAACATTTGCTTGATTCTTGACAGGAATTCTCTCTATCTCTTCATCCGATAGATTTTTATCTTCAAAATAACGGTCGTTCTCCGGTAGTTCTTTGAGACTAGTCAAAATGCTACAGGTTTTAGCATTGAAGTCTTTTTGCTCGTAGCCAATCTCATCAATGACCTGTCTGGCTACATTGGTGAAATCTACATTAAAACTAGGTTCAAATCTTGCTGCTATAAAAACGATACCAGTAGATACCGCACATTCTGTAATCACCCTAGCATAAGGGTCTTGCTGAAGAAATCGGTCTACGATCGCATCGCTAATTTGGTCGCAAAGTTTATCGGGGTGTCCTTCAGTTACGGACTCTGAGGTAAACATGAAGTCTTTTTTCATATCAAAATAGGGGGTAGGGTGTGGGGTGTGGGGTGTAGAGATTGGGATTTTCTATTCAATTTTCAATTTGTTAAGGCTGTTTCGTTTTGATTTTTGAGCCTGGAAATTTGAATTTCCTTGGTGGTTTCATTCACTAGTAAAGGTAGCAATGCACTAGCAACAATGACAGCGCTGTCGATTGGATCTATAGGTGCAATCTTTAGAAGCGCCCTGAGTGGTGGGAAACCTATAGCTAAGAATTGCAAAGCAAACGAACCTAAAACAGCAGCATTGAGGTAAGGATTATTTGGAAGTTTTTCCTTACTAAAAATACTGTGTTGTTCCGAACGACAGCTGAGGGTATGCAGCAATTGAGCGGATGTTAAACTCATAAACGCAAGAGTGCTTGCTTGAGGTGCTGTAGCACCATACCTCATTAGCCCATAACCATAAGCGGCTAAGGTAGTTACAGACATTGTTCCGGCTTCAAAAGCAATTCTGCCAAAATCGGAATTCTTAACAATGGGTTCATCAGGATTGCGGGGGGGACGACTCAGTACATCTGGTTCCGGTGGTTCCAAAGCAAGAGAAAGACCTGGGAAGATATCGCTGACGAGATTCAACCACAGAAGTTGTAGTGCATTTAAGGGTTCGCCGAAACCAGCTGCTGTAGAGGCGGTCATGACTATAATTTCGCTGAGGTTCGTCGCCAGTAGGAAGTGAACGGATTTTCTGATATTATTGTAGATTGTCCGTCCCTGACTGACAGCGATAATCATGGTTTCCAATCTGTCATCCTCAAGGATGATATCTGCCACCTCACGCGCTACATCGGTTCCTCCTTTACCCATTGCTACACCAACGTTAGCAGCTTTGAGCGCAGGAGCATCGTTAATACCATCACCTGTCATCGCGATAACTTTGTTTGCACCTTGCAAAGCTTGAACAATTTGCAGCTTGTTGCTTGGACTGATGCGAGCAAAGACGTTAACTTTGTCTGCAAGTGCTGTGAGTGCTTCGGGTGAGAGATTGTTGAGGTTTGATGAATCCAGGATTTCCAGTTCCTCGTCTCGGCTCAACTTTAATTGCTTAGCGATCGCATAAGCTGTTGGGCTTTGGTCTCCGGTAATCATGACCGTATCAATACCAGCTTGATGGAAATCTTGCATCAAATTAGTGGCTCCCTTTCTAATTGGGTCTGCCATCCCAACAATACCCAACCAGGTCAAGTCTCGTTCGGAGCTTTGATAACCGTTCCCGTTACCATTCTTCCCATTATCATTTTCAACATGGGTGTAGGCTACCCCAAGTACTCGCAGCGCTTTACCTGCCATGCGGTCATTTTCAATTTCCAGCGCCTCCATATCTTCATCTGTCAGAGGCGTCAACTCACCGTTTCGCAACCACCACTTGCATTTCTGCGCCACTTCTCGTGGGCTACCTTTGACAGCCACAAACTTTTTGTGTTGCTCTTTAGTACTGTGTACCGTACTCATGATGTTACGGTTTTCCGATCGCAGGTTCGTTTGCAGCAAGGAGTACTTTTCTCTCAGGTCTTTGACATTCACCCCAGCAGCAATCCCCATATAAATCAAGGCATTTTCTGTTGCAGACCCTTTGACAGAATACTCTCCATCTTGCTCTAGATTAACCTGACTTTCGTTACATAAAATTGAGACGTGAATCAACTTTAACAATTCATCACAGTTATAGGGGTTAATGTTTTTATCGCCTGCGACAAATTTACCATCAGATACCTTAAGATGTTGTTCATTCACGTACACTTCAACAACTGTCATCCGGTTCTCTGTGATGGTTCCTGTTTTATCCAAACAAATAGTTTGTACGGAACCCAAAGCTTCCACGGCGCTGAGACTGCGGACGAGGACATTATGCTTCCTCATATCTTGGATACCCAGCGCTAGAGTTGTGGTCGCGATAGTTGGTAAACCTTCAGGAACAGCGGCTACGGCGAGGGATATGGACGATTGCAACATTTGCAGCAAACCGTATCCTCTCAGTACCCCAATACCGAAGACACCACCGCAAATGACCATTCCAATCGTTACCAATTGGCTACCCACTTCATCCAGTTGTCTTGATAAGGGGGTTTCTGATGCAACCGCCTCACCAACCATTTGCTGGATTTGTCCCATCTCTGTAAATTGACCCGTTCCTACAACCACAGCCAAACCTTGACCACCGGTGACCAAGGTTCCCATGTACGCCATGTTGGTGCGATCGCCAAGAGCAATATCTTCACCTGAGAGGGTTGCAACTGTTTTATTAACGGGTATACTTTCGCCAGTCAGAGCAGATTCATCAATGCTAAGGTTATCTGCATCAATCAATCTCGCATCAGCCGCCACATAACCACCGGGTTTGAGAACTATAATATCTCCCGGTACAACATCTTCTGTAGAGATTTCTACCCTTTTACCATCCCTAATGACAGTAGTGAATGTTTCCTTACTACTTCTAAGAGAATTAATAACACGCTCCGATTGGCTTTCCGTAAAATAACCAATCGCCGCATTCACACCAACAACACCCAGAATCACCACAGCATCAATCAACCCCCCAGTGAGAACAGAGACACCAGCCGCAACCCCAAGCAAAGCCACTGGCAGAGATTTAAACTGGTCGATTAAAATGCTTATATCAGAACGAGTTTCCGTTTCCGATAAGACATTAGGTCCATACTTGTTCAGTTTTTCAGCCGCAGCTTCACTGGATAATCCTGCTTCTTGGGACGTTTGCAACTTATCCAAGACAGCGCTGACATCCATAAAATGCCAGTCTTCTACCTTTTGGTCTTGAGCATCAGCAACAGGCTTTTTAGATTCTTTCTTTCTTGATGCTTTCTTTTTTCCAGTTTTTGTAGGTAAACTTTTTGCTAGCGCTCCCCCGTTCTGATTTTGATAATCTTTGACAATCTCTTCGATAAAAGATGCGATGATAGAAGGGTTATTGTTTCCATTAAATTTAACAAGAAGATTACTTGTTAATGGATTTGCAGAAACACTTTCTATTTCTGATTTAGTGGTAAGAGAACGCTCCAGATATTCCTTCAGAGATTCTGAGCGGTAGAGTTCTTCAACCTTGTATCTTGCCCTTCCTGTAGTTGTATGAATAACCTGAATCACAGACAATTATGCTCCCGTCAATAAAGCACTCAGCTATCAGCTATTAGCAGTCAGCTATCAGCTATCAGCAGTCAGAAATTAGCAGTCAGCTATCAGCTATCAGCAGTCAGAAATTAGCGATTAGCCATTAGCAATTAGCGATTAGCCATTAGCAATTAGCCATTAACCATTAGCTGATTCTTCTTCATGGTTTAGTTTTAGAAAAGAATCAAAAGCATACCACGATAAGGTGTACCAAGGAATTTCATCAATTTGCAAACCCTTGACAAGTAATTGTCGTAGAGCAAGCGCACTCAGTCCCAAAGGAAGCAGCAACCGCAAATCGATAACACCGTTTGATAGCTTGCTAATGTCCGCATTGACATCAGCCACTATATGCATGACATCCTTAGCAACCTCAGAAGAACCATTTGTAGAAAAATCTTGCGATTGAGCCACCAACTGTCCCCGGTTCTTGAGGTCGGTATTGACTTCTGCTGCTAAGTTGTCAATAACCTCTCCAGCCTCTGCGATCGCTTCCTTGCACCTTTCAGAAAGAGCAATTCCACTTTTGATAGCTTCTTGAACTGTAGGCTGTTTTACTGCTGCTGCGACGGGAAGAATCACAGGTGCAACAACAAACGCTGTAATACCTTCAACAATTTCAGATACGTTAATCTGATCTAAATCGGATGTAGATGCCATCTAAGAAATTTCCTCCGGAAGCAGACACTATAGAGAGTATTCACATCAATTTTTTAATACATCAATCTAAGGTTACAGAGTTTTACTGAAAGGGTGTGGGGTGTAGGGTGTAGGGTGTAGGGGCGTACTCGGAGAGAACCCGCATTCTTACGGTTATTCGCCCTGATAGGTGCAGGGGGATTGGGACGGATAACGCTCTTTCATCACTTTCTAAATTAAACCTCGACAGTAGTACTATAGTAAAGTTAATTGTCAAAACCTCATTTCTTTAATTCCTATGAACACCAGTACACCCATAGGTAAAAATAGCGAACCTCAACTGCTTCATGAAATTAAGGAAGCGCACACTCAAGAACTTCAGCAGATTGCCGCAAGGTTAGCTCAGATGACAAATTTGTCCGAGGAAACAGTGAAACCTCATCTTGATGCCATGTTATTGCAGTTGGTAAAATCTAAAGTTGAACGTCCATTTTATGAAACTGCTACCCCAGATGAATGGGTGAAGGCATTTCGAGAATGGGCAGATAGCCACAGAAGAGATACTCCATTGCTAGACGACTATGCTGTAAGTCGGGCAGGAATATACGAGGAGGATGAAGAGATTTAGTGGCTTATCTTATAGATACCAATTTGTTACTGAGAAGTGTTGAGCCACATCACTCTATGTATGGAGATACTGTAAATGCAATCTCTATTTTAGGAGGTGCAGGAATTGAGCTTTTTATCACATCCCAAAATTTAGTTGAGTTCTGGCGAAGTGCTACGCGTCCAGTTGAGAGAAACGGGTTAGGCTTAATTATAGTGGAAGCCGAAGCAGAACTACAACGTTTAGAAACGCTCTTTCCGGTACTGCCCGATGTGCCAGAGATTTACCTTGAATGGAGACGAATTGTTTTACAGTATGGGGTATTGGGCGTAAATGTCCACGATGCCCGTCTTGTTGCAGTCATGCTTGTTCATGGGCTAACTCACATCCTGACTTTTAATACTGAGGACTTTACTCGATATTCTGGTGAGATTACCCCTATACATCCCAGATTACCCCTATACATCCTGCATCCGTTACGCCTTAAACAAGAGCTATTTTAAAAGAGATCTAAAGTGCTGTAACTGAGCCAAAAAAGCATCCAGCCTTGACGAACTCACAACTTCCCCCAAGACATTTCCCGTTCGCCTTACTTGGTAAACACCTTCTCTGAGTTCTTTGAAATCAACAATCAAGCCTGCTTGCTTTACCTCGGACAGTTTCTTAACCTCAATTGGCATTAATTCCCTAACTCGTTTCTTCTCAACTGGTGTGAGCGACTCCCAAGCCTGTTGCTTGTAGTCTTCATAAACGAGCAAGGCTTCTCGGATTGGCTCCCAAGTGTTGGCAATTTGAAACGTTTCGATTAATAGTTCGACGGGCGATCGCGCTTCTGTTTCTAACTCCTGTTGTGGTTGAACTGTAACTGCATATTCTTCGTAACCGTCGATATCATCTGATTCGGGTTCTGGTTCATAGGTCCAAGTGCCAGGAACGAGTTCTTCATCTAATAGTGCTTCTGTGTATGAAGTTGTAGTATCGATTGTGTCGATCTCCTCCAGTTCGGAATCATTTGAGGTTTGAGTTATATTGATCGCTCTATTCAATGGCACTTCAACCGTTGCACTTTCTGTATCTAAAGAGGAATCACTATGAGCTGGCGGTGTTTGCTCCACTAATACTAAGCGTCCTTCAATGTATGCCTGACGAAGGGCTACAGATTCTGCAATAATTTGCTGAGTGCTAAGTCCTTCAGTCTCCATCATTTTTTGCAAAGTCGTTCCAGTTCGCTCATCTACCTCATGAATGGGTGGAATTTGGCAATAACGTCTCCCATCCCTAGTCCGCCGCCAGATGCTGGGTTGTTCTTCTTTTGGTTCTTTGGGTTGTCTTTGCTGAGCGATGAGTTCTCGGACAACAGCCTGGTTAATTTCTTCTATGTTTTGTAACTGGTCAATGACTGATTGGTACTTTTTGGGGTTGTTGGCCAAACGGAAGATTGTAGCTGGCTCAATTTGGGATAGGTCTTGGTTTTGAAGCTGGCTAAATACTGTAGCCACTTTGAGGTATCGCTTGTCTTCGTTCTTCCAACCATGTTGCTTGAGTAACTTTCTATACTCGCTTTTGCTCAAGAGTTCCTTCTGTTCGGCAAGCCAGAGGGCATGAGCCAGAATGTTTTCGGTGGAGTGGGTTAATCCGTCGAAAGTTGAGAGCGCGTGTGGTTCTTGTTGTGGCATCATAGGATTTACTTAGTTGTATATATGATTCCCAATTCGGGAGTTGTATTTTCAGGTGATCGCACTCTTTCGGGCTTGAATGGGGCGATCGCCTTTTTGCATTCTTCGTTTGCTTTTGCAGTTACTATATTAGTCGCAGCAATTAACAAACTCAGAATATAAGCTAATATATATATCATAAAGCTTTATGGTATAGTCGCAACAGTTAAGAGGAAAGTTAACTCTAGCTGTAAGTTAGAAATGCCGAGATATAAAGAACAATCCATGCCAATCAAGTGGCGATTAGCAGTGTTAATGGCTGATAGAGAAATTGATTACAAAGAACTTGCTCGGATGACGGGTATGCACCAAGTCACAGTCAGCAAACATAAAAATATGCGGGTTATGCCAGAAAGACTGGAGAGAGAAACCCTGGAAAAGTACTGTAAAGCTCTCAATTGTCAGCCAGGGGAATTACTGGTTTACTTGTCAGAGCCTAAAAATGACACTCAGTAATTTCTCAATGAAGTAAAAAAGTCCTAATTTGATGTATTGGAGAATACGATATTGATTCTTATCATACGTAAAAGCGCTACTCCAGAACAAATGGAGCAGATGTTGGAGGAACTGAAGTTCTACATTAAGTTAGCTGTCGAGGCGCGATCGCCGTATTTTAGCAGAAGGGGGCGATCGGGCATGCGGACTGCTTTAAGGTTTTGCTGTATATTGAATTGGGAAAACATTTGGTCTGACAACGCCGCTCTTAACCAAGTGGCACATGAAGCTAACTCTTGGTCGCAACGGGTCTAGGAGATATCGGATTTATGAAAAAAGTAGCAGTATTTGGCAATGCAGGAGGTGGTAAATCAACTCTCAGCAAGAGATTATCCCAAATGACTGGTTTGCCACTTCATGTCTTAGACAAGATTCAATATCAGTCAGGGGGCAGTACACCTAAAATACGCGGGAGCGTGGTAGCCCCGAAACCAAACTATCAAGAAAT
>JAWQFQ010000236.1:0-14587 GCA_035967975.1 Scytonema sp. PMC 1070.18 | reverse complement strand
GTCTTCCTTGTCTTACCCATTCTAGATGTATATGTAAAAAACCTACACCTGTGAGGATCCCCCCTAGCCCCCCTTAAAAAGGCTACGGTGTACACAGAAGTCCTAAAATCCTTGCCTGGTAAGATAAAAGCCTTAGTAGGTAAGGTTTTGAGTTGAGCCTATTGATTCTCAATAGTGCCAGCTTATTGATAGAGGTTGAACGGAAAATCAAGGATTTCAAAAAATCATTTTCCGTTCTTTTCCGTCCATGTGATTCCCAACTCGACTTGTGTGTACACCGTAGCTTAAAAAGGGGGGAAGATACTCTCAAATTCCCCCTTTTTAAGGGGGATAAAGGGGGATATAAAACGTTTTGCTACCAACAAGAGGACTTTTAAAACATCCTCTAATGGCTAATGGCTAATTGCTAATGGCTAATGGCTAATTGCTAATGGTTAGTTGATGATTGCTAATGGCTAGTTGCTAATTGCTTTTTTACTATTAGCCATTAGCCATTAACCATTATATTTTTCAGGTTTGACACCAATTAATAGTGCAAGTTCTAACCATTTCCAGTAACAGTCTACATCAGTGAAACCAATCTCTCGCAGCCAACAAAGCTGTGTTTCGACATCCAAGAGCTTGTTTGAGGGGTCATCTTGTTCAATAGTCTTGCCAAGAGTGTGTAAAAAATGCTCGTGTAGTCTAGCAGTGGAGGAGGAGACATGTTCTAAGTTACAGAAAATTCCACCAGGTTCTAGCAAGTCAAAAATTTCTTGATAGAGAGAATTTTTGCGTTCGTGGGTGAGGTGATGGATAGCGAAACTGGAGACCACTGCATCAAATGAACCCAGCTCAGGTAGAGGTTCTTCTAAATTGTGTGCGATCGCCGTTACCAGCGAATCATTGACAAAGCGCGTTTTTAGTGCTGACAGCATGGTTGGTGAAAAGTCTACAGCCACGCTTTGAACGTCAGGACGTTCAATTTTGAGGAGTGCTAGTAAACGACCGTCTCCTGTTCCTAAATCAAGAATGCGTTTCAGCGTCTTAGGTACGTGTTCTAGCAAGACTGCTTCGCCTTCTGTGCGGTGGGGAATCCGGTCTGCTTCTGCTAGGTAGCGTAAGGCGTGGTCTGAGGAAGTCCAAAGGTTTACCATAGGTCAGGTTCTTTTTAAAGAGCAAATGGCGTTAGCTTCTAACTCAATCTCTCAGTATTACTGGGTTTTTTATAATACACTTTTATAAATAAATTATCCATCTTGTGGTACGGGCGTCCCCGCCCGTCCTTTGAATCTGTAACGGCTCGTGTCGCCCGTACCACAACAAATTTTTGCATACTTTTTTATTTGGAAGTCCCTAAGTTAAAATTTAGGGCAAATCCTACACTTTATTGGATAGAATGCTCATCAATGGCGGGGAAGATGCTTTCTCAATAGCGGGCAAGATGCCCGCACCACAAGAAGGTTTGGGATATTTTTTGATTTGGAAGTCATTTTAAAGGAAATTTGAATATCTTTATCAGAAATAAAAGATGAGGTCTTTAGTAACTGCAGACTTAATACATAACAACTTCCGCCTCCTTGGGATATAAATCAGAATTTACACTGATTTAATTCAGCTTATTGAGCGACTACTATATTAAATGGCAGTAACTAAATGTTGTGTAATTTGGACGGGTAGCAATCTCTCTGACGACCGCGTGCAATATCTGCATAATGTAACTTTTGGCTGGAGTATATTCTGCGCTAATTTGCTTCTAGTACAGTCAGCTTTTTGGTGTTCCCTTTACTCTTTGATATTCTCAGGCTTGATATAGGATTGCTAAGTACCAAAGAGATTTCATAGCAGTCATCCAAGTTAGGTTGCCATTTTCTATGCACTTATTGAGATGCTTTTTGGCAGATTATGGTGCAGTTGGTTTCAGTTTATAACTCTTAATTTGAGTATAAAAAAGTATGAGTCATCCAGAACTGATTGGACTAAACGACCTATTGAAAGAATTTATATCTTGTACCCAAATTCAATACAATGGTAGATTGGATATTAAGAGTGCTAATGGACACAAATGGAGCTTTTACTATCGCTTGGGGCGGATAGTTTGGGCAAGTGGGGGAACTCATCCTTTAAGACGCTGGCGCAGAAACATGACTCAACATTGTCCGCAGATGGATATTGAGAAAATGCTGTTACGCCCTGAAAACACGTCGGTTGATTACTGGGATTATCGTCTTTTACTAGTCTTACATCAAAGACAGAAACTGACGAGGGAACAGATTAAAGTTATTGTAGAAAACACGATCGCTGAACTGTTGTTTGATATGGCACAACAGGCAAATTGTGTTTCGGTGAGTTGCGATCGCAGTCATGATGTTGCTCTAGAAACGCCCATCAGCTTTACAAGTGCTGATATGTTTTTAAAAATTGTACAAGAGTTGTGGAAGGCGTGGTCAGAGGCTGGTTTAGCAAATATTTTTCCCGACTCCGCACCAGTATTGCACAAACCAGACCAACTCCAACAACAAGTGAGCTCATCTGTTTATAAGAACTTTGTGTCTTTACTGAATGGTAAACACACTCTGCGAGATTTAGCCATCAAAATGAATCAGGATGTTTTACCCATTACTCGTTCGTTACTTCCCTACATTCAAAAAGGAATCATTGAACTCGTAGACATTCCAGACTTTCCTTTACCAGTTGCTGAAGTCAAAAACAGCTCTACTGCTAGCAAACCTGTAGCGTCAAATGTCCCGCTTATAGCCTGTGTGGATGATAGCCCTCAAATTTGTGAAATAATAGAGAAAATTATGACCACTAATGGATTAAGATTTATCAAGATTCAAGATCCAGTACAAGCTTTACCAATCCTCATTCAGCACAAGCCAGACTTAATCTTCTTAGATTTAGTTATGCCGATTGTTAACGGTTATGAGTTATGCGCTCAACTAAGACGAATTTCCACTTTTGCTGAGACACCTATCGTCATCGTTACGGGAAATGACGGTCTTATGGATAGAGTTCGTGCTAAGGTAGTCCACTCAACAAACTTTATTACCAAACCCATAGCGGCTGATAAGGTCATGGATGTAGTGCGTAAATATGTAAAAGTACCATCCCCCGCAACAACTATATCTAAGTTAAACACACAACCGATAGTTTGTTAGTATGGAAAACTACGGTGAAGGAGAGTTCAGAACTTACACGGATTTATTTCTGAAATGAAAGAATGTAATATTTGTGATAGGTTGTGAGTCAGCAATCAGTCGTCGGCGTAAGCGTTCAGCACTTTAGCCGTCAGCAGTCAGCTTTGAAACTTGTTTTTGGGCGTTTTCTGGGTGTTTCTGACACCATTATAAACATCTCTATGGCCTATAAAAGCTGATGGCTGAGTGCTCTTGGCTAAACGCTTACATCTGAGTTAATCGTGACGACTCCACACACTGCCCTTCCCTCCGGGACGCTACGCGAACGGGTCAGTGTGGGCTTCTAAGAAATTAGAGGTTCCTAAATTTTGAATTCTGTCTACTTCATAACTTATCCTTTAATTGACATCTTCTCCGGATTGATTTGCCATATTTACGTGCATTTTGTATATGCTTTCTAACTACTGTATGGCTCATCTCGGTTTCATAAGAATTAACTTATTAATCCAAGGAAAAATTTATGAGCCAAAACAAAATATTAGTATCTAGTTACCTTCTTAATGAATTAAAAACTTGTGCTCAATTGCAATACAGTGGCAAGTTAGATATCAGAAGCACTAAGGGGCAAACATGGACATTTTTCTACCGTTTGGGACGAATAGCTTGGGCGACAGGGGGACGCCATCCTTTACGGCGCTGGTACAGACAGCTAGCTCTGTATTTCCCCGAAATAAATGTAGAGCAAATGCAGTTGCGCCAAGAAGATATATCGCAAGATTATTGGGATTATCGAATATTAGCAAATTTGTATAAAAAAGGGAAAATTCAACGAGAACAAATTAAGGCTGTTGTAGATAATACAATTGCAGAACTGTTGTTCGATGTTGCTCAGCAGGAAAATATTGGAGTCACTTATCAGCGCGACCAAACAATCATTCTAGAGCCACTTTTTAGCTTCACAGGTGTAGAAACATCTATGAAGCTAATGGAAGACTCATGGCAAATCTGGTTGGAAGCAGGTTTGGGAGATATTTCTCCTGATTTATCACCAATATTGCAAAACCCAGAGCAACTGCGACAGAAAATCAGTCCCGTTATATACAAACATTTTGTCACTCTTTTTAATGGTAAGTATACCCTGCGAGATTTAGCAGTGAAAATGAAGCAGAGTTTACTACCAGTGACTCGTTCTTTACTTCCTTATATTAAAAAAGG
This sequence comes from Scytonema sp. PMC 1070.18, assembly GCA_035967975.1. GTDB lineage: Bacteria > Cyanobacteriota > Cyanobacteriia > Cyanobacteriales > Nostocaceae > Scytonema. Next base: position 10,253 of record JAWQFQ010000236.1, on the reverse strand, counting down.
AATCATTGAGTTAGTGGAAGTCTCTGACATACCTTTACAAGTGACTGATGTTCAGAATAAATCGACCACTACTTTAACAAAAAAACCTAATGCTCCATTAATAGCATTTGTTGATGATAGCCCCCAAATTTGTCAAACGCTAGAAGAGATTTTAGTTGCAAATAGGTTGAGGTCTTTGAAAATAGAGGATTCCGTGCAAGCTTTACCACTGCTTATTCAGCACAAACCAGACCTCATTTTTTTAGACTTGATAATGCCGATCGCCAGTGGTTATGAAATCTGTGCTCAGCTACGGCGAGTTTCTTTGTTTGCCAATACACCTATCATTATCTTAACAAGTAGCGATGGTGTTTTTGATAGAGTGCGTGCGAAAGTATCTGGCTCAACTGATTTCATGACCAAACCGATAACAGCCGAAAAAGTCATGGATATAATACGTAAGTATTTAAAACCTCAAACAGCAGTGGATAATATGTATGAGGCTAATAATTATACGTACTTTTACCGAGCCTAATTCCGAAATAATAAATCAATATAGAATCAGCAAAAAAATAATCATAACAGTTAATTGATAACTGTTAAAACTTTAGTTGGTGATTGCGATGACTACAGTTTTAGTTGTTGAAGATGGTTTAACGGATATGCAAATTCTCACCGGTTACTTACAATATGCCGGTTATTCTGTAATTAGTGCAACAAATAGTGAAGAAGTTCAACAGAAAATAGCAAAAAGTAAGCCAGATTTGATACTTCTAGATGTTATTCTTCCAGGTAAAAGCGGTTTTGAAATTTGTCGAGAACTCAAAGATAATCCCTCAACTAGTCAAATACCCATCGTTTTTTGTTCTACAAAGAATAGTGATGTTGATAAAATATGGGGCTCGATGTTAGGTGCTGATGCTTATATTTCTAAACCAATTAGTCAAGAAGAACTTTTAGTAACTTTAAGAAGTTTAAAAAATTAATTATTAACAGAAAATCAGCTAAAAATAATAAATTTTTATTTGCTGTTAGAAAAGGGGTGGTAAATCACTTTGCAACTACAGGAAAAGTTTCTAAGTTTTAACTTAGGGGAAAAAGATACAGCAGTTATTTCTTTACAAAACATCATAGAAGTGTTCCAAATATCACTTGCAGAAATATGTGCTGTTCCACAAATACCTAGTTATGTTTTAGGTATATATAACTGGCGAGGAGAGATGCTTTGGTTTGTGGACTTAGAAGAGATGCTGGGGTATGCACCACTTTCTCAGGACACTAATCTGTTCTCAAAACTCATGGCAATTGTACTACAAAGCGAGGGTAAATCTTTAGGGCTTTTGGTACGTCACATAATGGATATTGAGATGCTTGATAAAACACAGATGAAATATCCAGATACACAATTATTTTCTTCAGAAATGTTTCCTTTTTTACAAGGATATTTTATTAATACTGCTGAAGATATCATAATTTCATTGGATACCAGAGCAATGCTTCAATCTCCCATTTGGAAAAATTTTGCTAATGGCTAATGGCTAATGGCTAATGGCTAATTGTTCGTTGACTATTAGCTATTGACTATTAGCTATTAGCAGTATTCACGAAATATATTGAGGTATTAAGAATGACTATTTCATATCAAGTCGATTCAGAAACAGTGCATTTAAATAATGAGATAGAAAATGGCAAGTCTGATAAAAATTCTATCACAGAAATTTCAAGTTCGAGTCTCATTTCTCAGCAATTTAAAATTTGGCGACAGAAGTTGCAAACTGTGACAATTCAAATGCGTCAAGCTTTAGATAGAAATACGCTTCTTAAGGTGACTACTAAAGAAGTTAGGGAGAAAATAGGGTGCGATCGCATCCTCATTTATCGTTTCAATTCTCCTGAGTCGGGTGTGGTTATAGAAGAATCAAGAATAACAAGTTGGACACCCACTTTAGGTGAAAACCTACCACCGATTGCTTTTGGCTTAAATGTTAGTCAAGACTATTTAGAACCTGTAGCTATTGACGATATTGAGCGCATAGAAATATCTCCATATCAAAAGCAACTTTTAGACAAATTCCAAATCAAAGCCAGTGTCAGCCTACCGATAGTCGTAGAAGAGAAAATTTGGGGTTTGCTGGTAGCACAAAATTGTTCCTCCCCCCATCAGTGGGACGAAGTAGAAATCAGCTTACTCTCTCAAGTGTCAACAGAATTGACTTATAGATTACAGTATTTTGATTTCCAGCAACAACAACAGCAGCAAGCATTAGCAAAGAAAGCGGTCGCCAAGGTGATCGATAAAGTTCTGCAAGTTCCTAATATTGAGAAGGTTTTCCAAACAACAACTCAAGAAGTCCGACAATTATTGCGGTGCGATCGCGTAGCAGTGTACCGCTTTAACCCTGACTGGAGTGGAGAATTTGTCGCTGAGTCTGTAGCCATTGGTTGGGTGAGAGTCGTCGGACCCGATATTAAAACTGTTTGGGAAGACACCCATCTACAAGACACAAAAGGTGGTCGTTATGCTAGAGGTGAAAGCTTAGCAGTGAATGACATCTACAAAGCAGGACATTCTCCCTGTCACGTAGAAATTTTAGAGCAATTTGAAGTCAAAGCTTACATTATTGTTCCTGTCTTCTCTGGAGCTAAATTGTGGGGCTTATTAGCAGCTTATCAAAATTCTGCAATTCGTGAGTGGCAAACCTGGGAAATTAGCTTCCTAAGTCAAATTGGTATGCAATTTGGTGTAGCCATCACCCAAGCAGAGTATCTCGAACAAGTGCGTATCAAATCGGAGAAACTTTCTCTGATTGCGGAACAAGAAAAAGCTTTAGCAAAGGTCGTCAACCGGATTCGACAATCTTCAAATGTTGATGTGATTTTCAAAACAACCACCCAAGAAGTTCGACAGTTCTTGCGGTGCGATCGCGTAGCAGTTTTCCGCTTCAATCCTGACTGGAGTGGTGAATTTATCACAGAATCTGTAGGAAATGGTTGGGTGAGAGTAGCAGGACCAGACATCAAAACCGTCTGGGAAGACTCCTACTTACAAGACACACAAGGGGGTCGCTACGCCAAAGGAGAAAGTTTAGCTGTGAATGATATTTACAAAGCAGGACATTCTCCTTGTCACGTAGAAGTGTTAGAGCAGTTTGAAGTCAAAGCTTATATCATTGTTCCTGTATTTTCTGGAGCAAAACTGTGGGGCTTGCTAGCAGCCTATCAAAATTCCGCACCGCGTGAATGGGACGAATCCGAAGTCAGCTTGTTAGCACGCCTTGGCGACCAACTTGGACTAGCTTTGCAACAAGCTGAATATTTGCAACAACTACAAACACAATCTGCAAAACTAGCAGAAGCCGCAGAACGAGAAAAAGCAGCTAGAGAGATACTACAACAAGAAGCCATTCAACTCTTAACAGCAGTTAGACCTGCGCTAGGTGGCGACTTGACAGTACGTGCGCCCATTACAGAAGATATTCTCGGTACAATTTCTGACGCCTACAATAATACCCTGCAAGCCCTCAGACAAATCGTCATTCAAGTACAAAACGCTGCTCAACAAGTCGCCCAGACATCTAGCAGTAGTGATGTTGCTGTCAGGGGGCTGACAAATTTAGCACAGCAACAATCTGAGGAAATTACGGAAGCTTTGAACGATTTGCAACAAATGCTCAACTCTACCCAAGCAGTCACCAGTAGTGCTGAGTTAGTACAAGTCGCAGTCCAAAAAGCCAACCAAACAGTAGAGTCAGGTGATAAAGCAATGAACCTGACTGTAGAAGCCATTCAAGCAATTCGGGAAACCGTGGCTCAAACCAGCAAAAAGATTAAACGCCTGAGTGAATCTTCACAAAAAATCTCCAAAGTTGTGAATTTGATTAGCAATTTTGCGACTCAAACCAACGTTCTGGCTTTGAACGCTGCTATCGAAGCAACCCGTGCTGGTGAATATGGAAAAGGATTTGCAGTCGTCGCTGATGAAGTCCGTTTATTATCCCGCCAATCAGCAGCCGCAACTATAGAAATTGAGAAATTAGTCCAAGAGATTCAACAAGAAACTGGAGAAGTCTCCGTCGCAATGGAAACAGGTATTCAGCAAGTACTCGCAGGAACAAGCTTAGTCAATCAAACCAGACAGAACCTCAACGAAATTGTTGCTGTCACTGGTGAAATCAGTCAACTCCTCCAACAGATTGCTGACGCTACCCAACAACAAAGGGCGCAATCCGTCTCCGTCACAACATCCATGAAAGACGTAGCCCAAATCGCCAATCAAACTTCTACAGAATCCAACGAAATCGCTGCTGTTTTCCAACAACTCTCAACAATGGCGCAAGAACTTCTCAGCACTGCTAGCAAATTCAAAGTCAATTGAATTCAAAACTCTAACCGCAAATGAACGCAAATACTTTCCTAAAATCATCCGCGTTCATCTGCGTGTATCTGCGGTTCAAAACTTAAATTATGATTACCGATTCTTCCATTCGCGAACAGGGCTATGTCTACTTCCTAAGTGAAGCCCCAGAGTTATTACAAATCATTGAGCAAGAACTGTTTAGCCTCTCCCAAGACTACAGTGTTGCTAAAGTACACAATTTAATGCGAGCAGCTCATACAATCAAAGGAGGAGCTGCAAACGTCGGGCTGGAGGTCATTAGTAAAGTCGCTCACTCTCTAGAAGATGTGATTAAGGTACTGTACAATCCTCAAGTAGCGATCGACGCTGAATTGCAAACCCTATTGCTGCAAGCTTACGAGTGTCTGCGCCTTCCACTCAGTGCAGAACTCACAGGAAGTAGTTTCAATGATGAGGAGATTTTGCAACGGGCGGCTTCCGTATTTGCACAGTTGCAAGAAAAACTGGGCGATGCTTTGGATGCTGAAACTCATATTCCCACTTCAATAGAGTTGGGTTTTGATATTGTGCGTTCTATTTTTGAATCAGGGGTGACTCAACGTTTAGAAAGCATCGCTGAAGCAATTAAAAATCCAGAAGATATTGCTGGACTGGCTGATTCATTGCGTTCTCACGCTGAGGTGTTTCTCGGTTTAGCAGAATCTTTAAATTTACCTGGGTTTGGAGAAATATCTAAAACAACTCTTGCGGCGCTGGAAATTCATCCCAATGACGCACTCAAAATTGCAGAACTCGCCCTCGCTGATTTTCAACAAGCACGAGAAGATGTTTTCGCAGGCGATCGCACCAATGGTGGAACACCTTCCCCTGCTTTACAAAAATACTCTTTGGTAACTGATAATACAACAGATAATTTATCTGTGGAGTTAACAGATCAATTCTCCGCAAAATCCGTTGCTAAACAATACTGCTCGGTTAACAATTGTCCAAGTCCCAGAAACCCGGTTTCTTGGAGAAACCGGGTTTCTAATTCTCGCTTATCCGAGCAGTATTGCGTTGCTAAAGGATTCTACCAATTTTTAACAACTACAAACCAGATTCACGATGAACCTTTAAAACCTAAAGTCGCTAAGTTTTATTTAAAAGTTATCCGTTATATTTTGGGATGGTTTCATCACGAGCGAGAAATTCCTCAAGAGCAGCTGAGTTTGTCGTTGCTGATTCCTCAAACACCATCAGATAACTCAGTTAATTATGTTGAAACTTGGCTTCAGGAATTTTTTGACTTTGTCAGGGATGAAGAAGACCGCCAAAGTCTTTGTATTTATCGTCAGGGTTTTATTTTCAAAGTTCTTTGTGCTGTTGCAGAATTTCAAGAGATAAATTCTGGTAGTCACCACGAAATAATATCATTTTTAAAAAATAAAATAAATCTCCTATCTCAAGAATATAAAACGCTCTCTCCTGTTACGACTGAAGAACAAAATTGGTTGAATCGACCAAAATTTAAAAACCTTTTGGAACTTAAAGATATTCCTACGACTGTTGTTGCTCATGAGAGTGAAAAATTGCTTGAGAGTATCTGGGGTGAAGACATTGTTGCAACTTCTCATTCTCAATTTGAAACAAATCAGGCTGAAGAAGTGACAATTGAGGATTCTTCAGAAATGTCGAAATCATTAGTTGTTACAGAGGAAGTGGTTAAAGATATGACTGAAGCGATTGTTGATGTTATTGCTGAGCCCAGTTTCAAAATTAGCAAACAACTTGAAGAGAAAACACAGCCTGCTCTTCATTCTCGAAGTAATTCATTTATCCGTGTGGATGTAGAGGGACTGGAACACCTTAATTATTTGGCGGGAGAATTATTAATTTATCAAAGACGGCGAAATTTACAGGACGAACAACTTAAGGAGATTGTTGAACAATTATTTCACAAACTAGAAAGACATCAAAAAACTTTAAACCAATTACGTGAATTACCCTTACAAAATCAAAGTTTTGCATCACAATCTAAACAAAATTTTGCATCTGTAGATTTTGACTCTTTAGAGATGGATGAATATACAGAATTTCATGTAACTTTGCATTCTGCTTTAGAAGAGACTCTGCAATTACAAGAAACGACAGAGTCGCTTGATTTACTCATCAAACAATCGATTCAAATTCACGAAAAAACACAGAGATTGACGCTGAATATTATTGATAATATTGTTGAGGCGCGAATGCTACCTTTGGGGAGTGTCCTCAATCGTTTTCCCTCAATGGTGCAAAATCTGGGTAAGCTTCACAGCAAAGTGGTGGATGTAAAACTGTTTGGTAGCCAAGTTTTGGTTGATAAAGCAATTGCGGAAAAGTTATATGACCCATTATTACATTTAGTACGTAATGCTTTTGACCACGGGATTGAGTCACAGGAAATTCGTCGTGATCGCGGAAAACCAGAAGTAGGTTTAATTGAACTCTGCGCCTACCATCAGGGAAGTCAAACTATTATTGAAGTTCGGGATGATGGACAAGGATTGAATTTAGAAAAGATTCGGAAAAAAGCGATTGAACTTAATTTTATATCAGATGAAGAGATTGCTAGAGGTTACAACCCCACTGAAGAAGAACTGTTAGAACTTCTGTTTTCACCTGGGTTTTCTACAGCTGGTAAAGTGAGCGAAATTTCCGGACGTGGTATGGGGTTGGATATTGTGCGATCGCAATTGCATGCTCTTAACGGTTCAATATCGGTTCAATCAATTCCCAACCAAGGAACAACATTCTTACTGAAAATTCCTTTCTCTATGACAACTGATAAATTAATGTTAGTTCAAGCAGGGGGTATTATTTACGCCTTGCTCTTAGACAGTATCGAAAAAATATTGCTTCCCTCAGCTCATACAATTAAAGAATTTGAAGGTAAAAAAATCTTACACTGGAACACGGGTAAGGATGAGTGTATTGTTAATGTCTATCAAATGTCAGAGTTAATTGACTATAATAATCATTTGATTGGTAGTCGTATTTTCCAAAATAAGTCAACAATTGATGATACAGGAGTTACAAAGAATTCTGTGCTGTTACTGCGCCACAATCAAGAACTCTTGGCTTTAGAAGTTGACCAAATCATCGGCGAACAAGAACTCGTTATCAGACCTCTAGGTCAGACAATTTCTCCGCCAAAATATATTTATGGTTGCAGCATTCTAGCAAATGGTAACCTCATTTTAGTAATTGATGGTACATTACTGTTAGCTTCATCTAGTCAGATGCAAGCAGCAATTGATGTGCTAGCACTACCGACAGCAAGGACTTCTGAGAAAAAAGCCTTGTCCATGTCCGCTTCAATTATGCAGTCTACTCCTTTACTTGCTTCTTCTACACCTATAAATCAGACAAAATCAGAGTTAACTACTGTTGTAGAACCAACACAGAAAACAGCAAAAGTCGTTTTAGTCGTAGACGATGCTATTAGCCTGCGCCAAACCCTCGCTCTCACCCTCCAAAAGTTTGGCTATCAAGTCTTACAAGCTCAAAATGGTCTGGAAGCTTTAGAAAATTTGCAACAGCATCCTGAAGTTCAAGTTATAATTTCTGACTTAGAAATGCCAAGGATGAACGGTTTTGAGTTTTTATCTCATATTCAGCAAAGCTCTAATCTTGCAAATAAACCTGTTGTTGTCCTAACTTCTCGCAGTGCTGAAAAACATCGCCGTCTCGCTCAAGAATTGGGCGCAAAGGCTTATATTACTAAGCCTTTTTTAGAGCATGAGTTTATTTCTGTAATCGAGGGTTTATTAAGCCCTGAATTAAAACGTTAAAACGATGTACAAATTAATACTAAATAAGTCGTACAATAAAATCAATGTATGTTAACTTTTCAAACATCCTCTTAGACAACTGCAAGAGGAACGGGATTCATGGGAAAGCTAGTACTTCCCTCGCACTTTATAATATCATCCTGCCTTTACCATCCAAACGAGAAAGCCCAGGATTTGCTCAACTGGTGGGAGGGGGTAATCTGTCAAGTCAATAGACACGCATTGTCCTTCTAACTTTAGAAACCGCCAAACAGTACCACTAGTTACCGTTCCATAAATTGTTAAAATAGGCTGTTGCTTTTTTTGGTTAAAGCGTTGAGCTGCAACCATTTCTGCAAGGCATTGCCCTAGAGCTGGTTTTAAGTCTTCCTTCTTGGCTTCTACAAGCACAACTACAGGGGCTTTAATATATAGCTGTTCTGAAGAACGACTCATGAGAAAATCAACAAAGCCCGTCAGTTCAGCTTCTGGTTCTACATTGAATTCAACGCCTGAGAAAACGCTAATCTGTCCTTGAAGTTGGCGTTTGACTTCCAGCAATACGGGATTGATAATGCCCTCAGAACGGGCTTTCTCACTACTGACTGCGATCGCCCAGGGAAGTGTTTCTTTAAGAATATCTTGAAGTAACCGAGTAGGAGTGATTGGAGGAATTTCTGGTAGAAAGCGGCTCCCTTCAACGATTGTGAGTTGGAAATCCTCCACAGCTTTGCTAAGAGTGAATTTACTGTAAGCCATAGATAGCAATCCCTTGCTGGTAAACCTGATCAAAAATCGTTTCTAAACCTTGATGAGTTCCGCGAATCCGATCAATTACCTGCTTACCCCATTCAAAATATTCTCGCTTGCGTTCTTGAGACCAATCGGGAGGAGGAGATACAATCATCTCTCGTAAATTAGAGATTTTATCAGCGAATTTTACAAGCTTTGCTCTTTCACTCAAGTGAGGAGCGTGTTCGACTTGAAGTTGTTTCTGTTTCTGCTTTGGTAAAGACGTATCGTCGGTAAGCTCTTGTACCAAAGACCGAACTTCTGCGCCAAACTCTTGCTCTATTTCCTCAAAGGTCGCGTCCGTGTCTTCAACCGTGTCGTGCAACAGCGCAACTACAATAACGGTAGGGTCTGTTATGCCTGAAACACATAGTAGATTAGATACAGCAATGGGGTGATTGATGTAGGGAGATGCTTCTTTATCCCTGCGGCGTTGATTGCGATGCTTAGTAGCGGCAAAGTTTGAAGCTTTTAGGATGAGTGCAATCTGTTCGGAATGCATTGATAACAGAATGAATTAGAGTAGATTAACCTATTCTAGCGAGCTGTGCAAGATGTATATCTTAAACAGGATAGCCAAACGCTTTGCGACCATAGCCGTCAAAAGCATCCAACAGGCGATCGCGCCAAGCAAACACTGGGTCATCTGGTGACAGCAATTTGGTTGGACTCATCGCCCGCGCCCATAGAAAGGAAGAAAAGACAATATAGTCAGCAAAATTATGATATGAACCCCCAAGGAAGGGTTGACGTGCTAAAGTCAACCGCATGGGTGTTAATGTCTGATTGAAATGTTCAAGCATTTCCACAGTTGGTCTAGCAAATTCCTCTAGACTCATCCCGAATCTTTTTTCACGTGTTTCGCGGAAGTAAGCCTTATCTTTCTCGTGCAAGTTGTTAAATATATCTAAGATAATTATGCGAAAAAGAAGGCTGTTCAGATTTTGTTCACACCAAAACTTGATAAACAGCGCTTCAGCTTCAGCCGTTTCCCCACCAAACAAACTGGGACTTTCTGGATAAGTTGTTTCTAGATAACGAGCAATTTCCCAACTATCTACAACAGTTGTATCTCCATCCACTAAAACGGGAACTAACTTTTGACCAGAAAAAGCGATCGCTTCTTTTTCCGTAAACCGCCAAGGAATTTCCTCCACATCCAGTCCCTTATGTCGCAACGCCATCTTAACCCGCCAGCAGAAAGGACTGAAGCGCCGTTCATCTTCAGCACCCGCAAGGTCGTATACTTTGAGAGCCATAATTGCTTTCCTCGTCTTGTTTTGAAGAGTAAATTCCTCATCCCCCATTTAATCGACATTGTTTGACATTATTGCACA
>JAWQFQ010000235.1:0-14687 GCA_035967975.1 Scytonema sp. PMC 1070.18 | reverse complement strand
CCCTCACACCCCTACACCCCGTTCTTTTTTTGAAATAGAATTTTTATATCGTTTTAAATTTCTAATCACAACTTGTAAGAATGAATTATTAAAAAAAGCTATATATCACCTCTACCTTGAGGTAGATTTGAAAAATTTGATACATTGGTTTCTTCAATATATGTACATCCGGAGCAAATGCCGCAGGTCGTTTTAGTTAACCCACTGATTCCCCCCAATACAGGTAATATTGCTCGTACCTGTGCTGCTACAGGCACGGAACTGCATTTAATCGGACCCTTAGGGTTTGAAATTAGCGATCGCTACCTAAAAAGAGCAGGATTAGATTATTGGCCCTATGTAAAACTTCACTATCACGAATCCCTAGAAGCTTTTAAATCCGTACATCAGGAACGGGGAGGGCGATGGCTGGGTTTCAGCGTTAGAGGTCATTGTAATTATGCCAACTTTCAGTTTCACCCCGATGACTGGTTACTGTTTGGCAGTGAAACTACTGGTATACCACTTGAAGTCATGTCAGCTTGTGATGAAACACTCTATATCCCCATGAACGAGCCTCATGTCCGCAGCTTAAACCTCTCTGTAAGTGTAGCAGTAGGGTTGTTTGAAGCTCGCCGACAGTTGGGTTATTTGCAGTGATTGTTAGTAGTTAGTGGATAGTTGATAGTAGTGATAGAAAAAACTTAAGTCTAGGCAGTTCAATCATGTGTCGTCCAATACATTAGACTTGTTATTTGATAAACTTATGAAAAAATTATTTAAAGATTTCATGAAGACCTATAAGAAATTTGTATAAAAGGGCGACGAGGAATCGACAATAGAATGATAGATTTTCATGAATTGGAATTAGCTTAAGGAAAGGGAACAAAAACCTGAAAACCTAGTCATATCAAGCATTTGGATGTTTTTTACCCTAGTGTAAATTAATTCTCAAAAAAAATAAACTGCGAGTTAATACGGTTGTATTTTGGGGAATAATCAACGTAAAGTCTCGTTGTGGAAGACGGATTGAGTTAAAAAGGGTTGAAGATATCTACAGCAGGGTGTAGTGCTATTCCATCAAGTCGCAGCATCTGATTGCAAAAAGCTCTACGGACGAACGCAAAGTCCAGGTTTATCAAGCAAGAAAGGCGCAGACAACTCTGAAAGAGTAGAACTTATATGGTGAGATATTTAAGGTGTGAGCCATGGAACAGACAAGTTATTGCAAAAGATTAAAAAATTTTGATATATCTTGTGAACTTGTCTAAATCAGAGAAGCAAGGTAATCTTGCGTAAGTATCTCTGATAAATGTGATCTTGATCTATTTTTCGTAGTGATCTAAATCATTGACTAGTATCCGACTGCACTAACGAGGTCAGTTAAGCGAAGCGTGATCATAGGAGGTCGTCTTTGAAACGAGCATTGAAAAAGAAGGAAAAGGCTGAGTTGGAAAAAAGTACAAGCGATGATGTTCCAGTGGAACAAATAAACGCAATCAATCCAAGGGGAAACTACCGCTCGGTCCCAACAAAGGCTGCAATGATTGGCTTGGCAATCTCAATGGGAGCAACCAGCCTTTTGGTGACTCGACAAAGCGATCAAGCCAGAGCAGCAGAGCCAGTAGAGAATCAAAACACAGCCTCGACGATTCCATCTGTTTCTGAAAACGAGGTGTCATTTGCTCCCAAGACTCTACTGGCGTCGCAAGCCATATCAAAAGTCAGCATTCCTGAGAACCCTGTTGTCATTGAACCAACAGCAATCGCGCAGGTAGCTGAACTGAGAGCCAAATGGCAGGGTGTTGCAAGTGGAGGGTCTGCACAAGCATCTACACCAGTAGAGAATTCCAACTCGGCTCAGGCGATCGCACAACAAAGCATTTCTTCACACAAAACCAGCATCCAGCAATCCATAAGCACTGGAGAAGTAAAAACGCTCTCCAAGGCTAATGGTCTTGCAAGCAATGAAACAATTCCCTTTACTGTTGAAGCTCAAACAGCAGAAGCAGAAGACACAATTGAGCCGAAAGTCAATGCTCAACTGAAAGCACAGCAAGAGTTCGCGCTCAATCAATTGCAGGAAAAGTCAAACCGGCTCAGACGAAGCTTGAAAGAGTATCGTTCTGCTGAAACCAATGATTCTCCAGCAGTTGCAACCCAAAAAGAAGAGCAGCCAATAACAGTGGCACAAGCGCAACCAATAAGCACAGAAAACACTGTAGCTATTGGACAGTCGGATACTTCAAGCAATGCAAGCAGAGAAGAACTTTTATCGAAGTTGAAACACAGGATGGATAAGCCAAATGTGGCAAAATCCATACCAATTCCCACACCAACCGCGACAGCCGTGGTCACATCAACAGCTGTAGCAACTTATCAAGTGAAACCGGGAGATACTCTAGCGGACATTGCTGGTGATTATGGGATTTCAGTTTCAAAACTAGTTGAGGTCAACAATCTCAATAATCCAGACCGACTCCGGATAAATCAAAGGCTGACCATTCCTGTGGCTGAGAATAGCAACACTGACAGCCAGACAAATGTTGCGTTTAACCAAAGCAGTTTCATCTCTAATAGTACTGCGGAGGTGACTCAAACAGATGCCAATGACTTAGTGGCGAACAGCAGCAATATCGCTCTTCCCAATCCGGAACTTAATGCAGATGAGCCCGTGCGGAAAAACGCGGGAGCTATCATCAGCTCGGCGATCGCTCAAAATAAAAATTTCATTGTCCCAACCCCGGAGATTGTAACGGATAAACCAATCCAGAAAAACAGAGTTCCAGAAATCAGCATCAATTCGGCGATCGCTCAAAATAGAAATCTCGCTGTCCCCACTCCATTTGTCACCAGCCAGTTGATTGAGACACAGACAAAATCAACTCCTGTGGACTCAGAAGACACTGCTCTGACTACAGGTAGTGCGCTCGGAGTTGGTGGTGACACCCCAGTACCATCGGTGTTTACGGAACTTAAAGAAGCCCAAAGAGCAGACAAGACAGGAAGAAACCTCAAAAAGAATCAACGTCTCCGCAGCTTACAAGCAGAAATTGAGAGATTGCGGGAGAAATATCGCGCCCAGCAGTCTGGTAATGTCGTTTTGACAGAGGTTTCTGAAACTGACGATGCTCCCAGAGCAGTTCCCGTTTCAGATCGCCAAGAGCAAGCAGTGCAAATTTCTGTTCCCACAACAGAGGATAGGGCAGTACCGATAGCCGTTCCCAGGTCTGCTGATAGGGCAATACCAATTGCTGTTCCCAAACCGATGACGACGAACGCCAACCGTCAACCGATTAAGCCTGGATTCCGCGCTAATCCTAGACAGACAAACGAACCAATTAATCCAGAGTTACTTCCAAATCAAACGGTAGCAACCCCTTCAAGAGGCGTTGGTGCTTCGGAAGCTCTTGGTAGAATGAGAGGAACTCAAGTTTCTCCACAGTTACCACCTTTAGCAGCTGTGGATAGATACCTCCCTAAACCTATTGATGAAACTCTATCCTCCACAGGTTATATGTGGCCCGCAAAAGGCGTCCTAACCTCTGGCTACGGTCCACGCTGGGGAAGAATGCATAGAGGTATTGATATTGCTAATGCAACTGGTACGCCAATTTTTGCAGCATCAGCAGGTGTTGTGGAAAGAGCAGGTTGGAACAACGGGGGCTACGGTTACCTTGTAGACGTTCGCCATCCCGATGGCTCTATGACTCGTTATGGTCATAACAGCCGTCTTTTGGTACAACCCGGTCAAAGTGTTGAGCAAGGTCAACAAATCTCCGCAATGGGAAGTACCGGCTTTAGCACAGGTCCCCACCTCCACTTTGAAGTTCATCCTACAGGCAAAGGCGCAGTTAACCCAATTGCCTTCCTGCCAAAGGAACGCATTTAAGAAAGTGGCTGTACCCTACTCAAATATTGCTAATAGGGGGAGTATGTCTCCCTCTTTTGCATTAATTTGGGTGTGGGGTGACCGGGTGTGGGGAACACGGCGATTTACCTACACCCCCATACCCCTAAAAAATTTAGAAAAATAGTATGCAGCGAAAAAGTTCTATGCTATATTAAGATATCAAAAGAAAAGCAAGGCTCAGTAGCTCAGTTGGTTAGAGCACGGGACTCATAAGCCTGGGGTCGTTGGTTCAAATCCGACCTGAGCCACTTTAGAAATTGCGAATTGTGAATGCTGAAAAAGTTCTTCTTTTGTTCATATATTCATAAATTTATCTCCACTCTGTCACAGGATCAAGTTTAGCCAGTATTCTTAAGCCTTCTTCTGGGTTAGCAGTCGCAGCCATTGCCTTAAGTCGTGTATGGCGTAGCTTCGATAAAAATATAGTCTAATATAATCAGATAGCACTAAAGCTATGGTAGAAAGTTATTCAATCAGCTTGTTGACACTTATGCCTTTGGCTTGAGCAAGTTCCTTCAATCTGTTGTGCTTATCATCTGGTATTAGAATTGAAATTACTGAAGCGCGAGGTGTAAAAATGCCTTCCCCATTTCCAGGAATGAACCCTTACTTAGAAAATTCGGAATTGTGGACGGAGGTACATCATCGCTTGATTAGTGCGATCGCGATCGCAATTGCTCCCGTTTCATTAAAACCGGAAAAATATGCCTACTCATTACACGTAATGGGTTTAGCGCCAACGATGTTGAAAGGAATTATCCCCCCTAACCCAAGATTTTGGGTGCAAAACTAGTTAATTTTAGGGGGGATAATTCCTGTGGCTGGCAGATTTTTACACGTTTAGACCCAACCCCACTCCGTCCTAAATTAGTTCACTAGCCCGTAAAAACCACCGTCCCCACGCTCAATTGTATGCTTTTAATATCCGACAAGAAATTCCCAAATTTATCCTCCCCTGCATTATTTAAGTCTAACTTTCATCCGCTGAAACATTGCATCTCGTGCTTGCATTGCTAAAGTATCGTCAAGAGGTGATAGGACGATCGCCTGTTGATACTTCAACCGTAAAGCTGTTTGAATCAGCCAGTCCGTGACGAAGGGATTTTTTGGTAACAGGGGTCCGTGGGAATAGGTTGCGATCGCATTCTGATAAAACGCCCCCTCTGTTCCATCTTCACCATTATTCCCTAACCCATAAACCACACGTCCCAATGCTTCCACCTTTCCCAACTTGGTGCGTCCACCATGATTTTCAAAACCAATCAAATACGGTTTGCTACCCATCATCTCTTCCAAATCTCGTGCGAGACGAGTTGCGGTCACTTCCACAACCAAATTTCCGATACACCGACGGACATTTTCCCCTGGATGAACAGACACTAAATCCAATATGCCCAAACCTTCAATCCTCTGTCCTAATCCCGGTTCATAATAATGTCCCAGTAACTGAGGCGAACCACAGGTGAAAACTCCCGGTGTTCCATTTTCAATCTTCTCGCGCAATGCTTCTGCTTTTGCACCCTGCAAATCGCGCATCACAATTTCTTGCTGACGGTCTTGTGCGCCACCACCCACAATGATATCCACCGAACGTATATCTGATGCTGTCGAGTTTTGGTCTAACGGTAGTACTTTAACAGTGTATCCCCTCCACTGACATCGGCGTTCAATACAGATGACATTTCCCCTGTCACCATAGGTACTCATCAGCTTTGGATACAGCCAGCCAATTGTTAATTCATACTGTTGATAATTCATAACTCATAACTCCTTTTTTTATACACTCACTCATAACCAATTTTTCTGACCCCACACCCAACACCCTACACCCCACACCCCAATTTAAAGTATTTTCCTCCCAGTCAGTACTTCTCGCACTTCCAACATTGCCGAGTAAGTAGGAAGAATGTGTAAAGTTTCATTATCTGGGGTATGTTCCAAGGCAGTGGCTATTGCTTGGCGTAAATCTTCTTCAACGATTAATTTAAAATGACTTTCAGGGGTCTTTTCGCTGTAACGCAGACGCAGCGCCATATCATACACGCGATCGCCACTGACAACTAAAGTCCCTCCCCGTTCCACAAATTTCTCTGTATCTACATCCCAAATCCAAGACACATCTGTACCATCGGGTGTGCGGTCATTCAACACTAGCAATGTCGTTTTATCACTACTTTCAGTGACAACCCGAATTGTCTCATTTGTCCCCACAGGATTTTTAGAGAGCAAAATTCGGACTCGTTTTCCGTCAACTTCCAACTCTTCCGCACGCCCAAACGCAGCTTGGAAATTATTCACAGTATCGCGGATGATTTCTTCATCCACACCCAATTCCATAGCAGCTGTCGCAGCGGCTAATGTGTTGTATTTGTTGTATAAGCCGATAAGAATTTGCGACCATTCACGACTATCGAGCGTGGGTTGGCTTTTACTAAAACCGCATTTAGGACAGTGGAAATCGCCTAAGTGAGATAAATAAACACCTTTATAATCCAGAGAGTGTCCGCAACTGGGACAGAAAATCGAATCAACAGCGTGAGGAATTTCATCCAGATACTTTTCTGGTTCATTCAAGCCAAAGAATAACACTTTTTGAGATAACTGCTGACCGAGATAGGATAATGTTGGGTCGTCTGCATTGGCGATCGCAACCGTTTCTGGTGTTGAGGTAGAAATCGCCTTTGTCCAGCGCTTGCTAATTGTATCGACTTCCCCATACCTATCCAGCTGATCCCGAAATAAATTTAAACACAGAATAATTCGAGGCTGAATAGGCGCTAAGACTTTTGGTATGATATTTTCGTCTACTTCTAAAATTGCATAATCAACATCCATTAAACCAACAATGTTGGTATTTTCTAAGAGAGCAGTCATTAAGCCATTTTCCAAATTAGCACCCGTAGAGTTGTGAGCGACACGGTACCCTTTGCGTTCTAAAATCGCACGTAAAAGCAACGATGTTGTTGTTTTGCCATTCGTACCAGCAATCAGAATCACCCCGTTTTTCGCTTGCTGACTCAACAATTGCAAAAGCCGGGGTTCAATGCGACGGGAGAGGGAACCTGGTAATACACTAGCCGCACCCAAACGCAGCGATCGCACCATAAAAGTAACGCTTTTTGCTACGGACACAGCCAACCCTAGCCGTAACCTATCTATCAGTTGAATTTTGTTTCCCACATCAGTACCCTAGTTTATTGGTAGTTACTAACATATAACAGCAAAAATGGGTGTAGGGTGTAGGGTATAAGGTTTAGGGATGTAAGAGATAGGGGTGTAGGGAAAAATGATTTTTTTCATATCCCATTCCCTCTTCTCCACACCCTACACCCCACACCCCACACCCTAATGCTCATATTTCCACCTTAGTGAGCTGAATTCAGCACAAACTTAGGAAAAAACAGACGTGAGAAGGTTTCTTTTAATGAATGGCATAAAGTTGCAATTTCTACATACTCTTATTCCAAACTGGCGGCGGCTTGTGTCAATATTTCTGCTGCTCACCTGTTTGTTATTCGTAGATACACCATCAGCATTAGCAGGTATCGATAACGATAGATACGATGGCAATATCTTTGTGGTTTATGCTGGTAATGGCTCCCTCATTCCCCCACGAGCAACACTTGCACAAGCTTTATCAGAGAATAAACCAGCCCTGTTAGTTTTTTACATTGAAGATAGCAGCGATTGTAAACAATATGCCATTGTCGTTTCACGATTACAGGCATTTTACGGTGGAGTAGCGGAAATTATTCCCGTAAATGTGGATACCATCATAGATAAAGAGTATAGTCCTTCAGAACCAGGTTACTACTACTCTGGAGCGGTTCCCCAAGTGGTGGTATTTAATAAGTCGGGTCAAGTTGTTTTAAATCAAAAGGGTCAAGTCCCGTTTGAGAAAGTAGACGACAAATTTCGGGAAGTGTTCGATTTACTACCACGTTCTGATTCTGTAGAGTTGAAGCGGCGCTCCTTTAATGAGTTAAACAGCGAATTAACTGAGTAAACGTCAACTACCTACACTGTACCCCGAAGGGTGTCAGTGTAGGCTTGCGGAATAACTAGTGAATAGCTAGTATCACGGTACGCAAAGCAAAAGTTGGTGCGATTCGTTCAGTTTAAACCTTCAAAGGAGGACAACTGGCTTTGGTTGAGTAATCTATTAATAGATGGAGTTCGCACTTTAATCCTCAACCAATGACAACTCATTATCCATATAAAGTTGGTGTATTTTACGTACAACTATTGCAAGAACCATCTGGATACAAAACACAAGAAGTAGTAGCAGGAACTGATAGAGGTAAAGCGTTCACAGGAGTAGCTTTAATAAGCCAGTTAGCAACCATTGCCCTTTTTCATGTTTGCCTGCCCGGTTTTTATAAATCCAAAAAGAATAGTAAAGACCGTCAGTCAGTAACCTCCAAGATGGCAAAGCGTGCCGAGCTAAGACGCACTCGCAGAGTTGAGAGTAGACAAAATTCGTCTGCTCTTCGTTTTTGTGATATGTAGCATTCCGTTAAGGAGTTGTAAAAATTGCAAGACCACAGAAACCCGGTATCTCCAAGATACCGGGTTTCTTGCCTATTACAAAAGATTTGGGAATGCTATATTAGATACTGTAACTAATAGACCACTAGGAATAATATATAGAAATAATCTTAAAAACCTATGCAGAACCAAGGAGGAACAAAGAATAATAAATAAAGAACCATGAATTAAGAATGATGAATTAAAGAAATTCTCCTATTTCATAATTCATAATTCACAATTCATAATTCACTTATATAGAGTGTTCTAATGTCAAAGGTTTATACCACCGAGGAACTCATCCAAATTGTACGGTCTGAACGTCAAGCTTGTCTTGAAGGAAAGCGCCTGAAATTAGCAGTCACCGTCTCAGGTAATCCTTTGCTTGACCAATTTATCAGCGCTGATGGGCTACAGAAGTTTAGTGCGTATGAAGATTTCAAAGCCGCCATCCACCAGTATCAAAAAGAACATCAAGTTTCAGGTATTGTCTGGCGTGAAGTGACTGTCAAAGGAAAACACTTACGCTATCCAGAGGTAGATGCACAGTTAATTGCTCTAGCCAGTGACATGGAAACCTTAAAAGCTGCAAAAAGTTCCATCCTGGAATTTTGGCATGAAGTCACTTCTGGGATGGATTTGTACTTGAGTTTCAACAACGGTAGAGAACATCAACAGATAGCAATTTCTGATGTAGAGAGAATAGCCCTGAGAACAGAATGGGCAAATCTCTGGAAATGGGAAAATCCTAATTTTTTGGAAATCATTTTGCAGTTAGCATGGGGTAAGCCAGAAGAAGCCTGTTACAAACGAGGCTTCCCCGCATCAGGGAGCGAGTACATTCACGCAGTCATCCCCGGCAATCTCCCCATCGGGTAGGTATCCCTACACCCCACACCCGGTCACCCTACACCTCCAATTTCCCAATCTTCCAGTCCTAAATCTTCCCCAGCCGTAGTTAACTCCACCGCTGCTTTCACCGCCCACAGCGCCAATTGTCCTCCTAAGGAGTATCCAAGGAGTATCCTGCCAACCAAAATTTGCTGGGACACCCCATTGCTTTAGCTGCAGCAGCGATACGGATAAAATCTTCACCCTCGTACAAACCGTCGCTAGTTAATGTAGGGGATAACTCAGCAGTTTTGCCATAACCACGCCAATCGAAACCTTAGTATAGTCTATATCTGTTTTCACAATCCTTTAATCTTAATGTTTATGTTAGATTTAAAATATTTTTTATAATCAGTAAAGCAATCTTTGAATCTACCAAAGATTCTTATTTATCCTTAATAAGTAGTAATATTTTTTTATAATGCCGAGGATTCTTGTCATAGACGATGACCCTGCAATTTCAGAACTTGTTGCCGTCAACCTGGAGATGGCTGGCTATGACGTCAGCCAAGCCGAAGACGGTATCAAGGGTCAAGCACTGGCTTTACAGCTACAGCCAGACTTGATTATGCTGGATCTGATGCTGCCTAGGGTAGATGGTTTTACCGTTTGCCAACGCCTACGCCGGGATGAACGCACTGCTGAGATTCCCGTTTTGATGTTGACGGCTTTAAGCCAAACCCAGGATAAAGTTGAGGGATTCAACGCAGGGGCGGATGACTATCTGACCAAACCCTTTGAAGTTGAAGAAATGTTGGCAAGGGTAAGGGCGCTCCTGCGGCGTACAGACCGGATACCTCAAGCAGCAAAGCACAGCGAAATTCTCAATTACGGACCGCTCACTCTTGTTCCAGAACGCTTTGAAGCAATATGGTTCGGTCAAACCGTGAAACTGACTCACCTTGAATTTGAGCTGCTGCACTGTTTGCTTCAACGCCACGGTCAGACAGTTTCCCCTAGCGAAATTCTTCGGGAAGTCTGGGGTTACGACCCGGATGATGATATCGAAACCATTCGCGTGCATATCCGCCACCTCAGAACCAAATTAGAACCAGACCCACGCCATCCCCGCTACATCAAAACGGTATATGGTGCAGGTTACTGTTTGGAGTTACCTAGTGCTCCTCAGTCAACGGAAAGCGCTTCAACCACGTCAGGAGTGGATTAACCAAAATTTGCTCCTCACGCAACAGTAAACAGTAAACAGTCAACAGTCAACAGTCAACAGCGATCGCCGCTAACTGGTGACTGAAAACTGATAA
Organism: Scytonema sp. PMC 1070.18; assembly: GCA_035967975.1. Taxonomy (GTDB): domain Bacteria; phylum Cyanobacteriota; class Cyanobacteriia; order Cyanobacteriales; family Nostocaceae; genus Scytonema. Next base: position 4,115 of record JAWQFQ010000235.1, on the reverse strand, counting down.
CTGCGACTTGTGTGTCCTCAACAATTGCTTTTCAAATGTGTCCAGCAAGGGTAATGTTTCTGCTGTTAACCCGTGGTAAATTCACCCTCAACCCCCGCTACAGACACTTAGCGGGTTTGTAGTTACCGAAAACGCAACTACAAAAACTTTGATTAGTTTTTCTCCTTCAAGAATTTGTTTTTGCGGGAGAAAATGTAGATGCCCAATACTGATAGACCGAATAAACTTGCTGGTTCAGGAACTTGTTGTGGTGGTGTTACCCGAGTGATTCGGGCGTAAATACCTGCTGTCGTTTGTTCTCCTTCAAGAACATCAAACTTATGAACAGTTGTAACCCCACCATCTTGACTAAAGCCAATCATCTCTAGTACGTATTCGATTCCTTGGTTGTCCGTAAAGCTGCGATCGCCAAATTTATTCATGGTAATCACAGAATCTGCATTTTCCTCAGGAGTCGTTCCCAGATTTGGCGTGTTGTAAAGTTCAAAGTCAAACTTGAATGCTTCGGAGTAGTTGACTGGACTTGCAAAAGATAAGCTGAGATTTAACGGGACGGAATCAACGTGTGTACCAAGAGGTACTGTTCCATTGAAGTAGGCTAAGTTCCCTATTTTAAATAGGGAACCTACTTCTGTAGAAAATTGCTTGTTGCCAATAAAGGTCAACGTATTTGCATCCGTTCCGTAAGCTGGATCGTCTGGTATTGCTTTCCCCCACTTAAATACATTAGTTCCCACACCTGTAAATGTAGGGTTGGTATTGCTCCCTGGATTTGGGTTTCCCCAAGTACCGTTCGATTCACCATTAAAAGTGAGACCAAAAGCCTGACTGGAAAAACTAAATGCTGCAATTACGCTCACAGCAAGAGTGGACACAGCAGTCGCTAAAACTGAATTAAGTTTCATGGCTAGGCTTCTACTCCTATCCAGGAGCTGTCTCATATAAGCGTCCAGTCTACATTAGTAGATTTACTGAGAGCTTGCCAAGAAATTCATCTATTTTTCACTAAATCTTTATATTTCCTTTGTCATTTCTTTTTAAAAGATTCTTTTACAGAAGCTGATTTTTCTAAAATTCCAATACCTTTTATAAAGTAATCCGTAGATTCCCTGAATTTATTATTAATAGTATATTTTCTTAATGTAAAAAAAAGAATTTTTTATCATTGTCATTTAAAGAGTATCAAATTTAACCCTATTATAACTCAATACTGCTCAATTAAGGATTTTTAGTGAGAATTTTGTGAGGTATACAAAACTGAACTATGGCAATCCTAAATAATTCGTGAAAGGAGAGAAACCCGGTATCCTTTAAGATACCGGGTTTGGTGAGGCTTCGCAATGTTCATAAATTAAGTAGGACTGCTTCACAGAGAAGGCTGAAGTATGAAGGCAAAAAAATTAGGTGTAAAGCGTAGAAGAAACTGACTCTCAAATTTCCCCTACACCCCACACCTTACACCCTACACCTCAAACCTTCAAGGCGCGAGGGCGTTTCCGCGAAGTAAACTACCAATAGTCTTGGCAGTAATTTTCATTTGAGTAAAGGGATTGGCTGGTACAACCGTCTTATATAGATAGCTATCAAAAGTCAGGCGTTGCACATCAAGATCGCCACACATTTCAACAAAAGCTTCACGGGTAGCGTCGGAACGGTAAAATACTGTTTGCAGGAGATCCAAAACCTTGTATGTGAGCCCGTATTTCTTATCCCAGCGCTTGAGGTAAACTTTGAGGTCAGCTTCTGTAGGAATGCGGCTACCACCATTAGACACTTCCACAATGGTTTCGGCACACATCCGTCCAGACTTAGCAGCAAAGTAAATACCTTCACCAGAGGATTTAGTCACATAACCAGCAGCATCACCTATTAACGCCACTCTTCCGACAACACGGCGGGGACGAGGATGTTCGGGGATAGGGTGCGCTTCTACCTTGATAATTTTTCCGCCCGCCAATTTTTTGGCTGCACGAGCGCGGATACCAGCTTGCAATTGTTTTATGCTAGCCTTATTCACGTGCATCGTGCCTGTCCCCACAGCAACGTGGTCGTATTTGGGGAAGACCCAAGCGTAGAAGTCGGTAGAAACATCATCGCCAACATACATTTCGGCGAGATTCTCGTAATAAGTCATCATGTCTTGGGGTAAGCGAATTCGCTCTTGGAAAGCGATCGCGTAGTTATAATCTCCAGCATCCATTTCTTTAGCTATGCGGGAGTTAGCCCCATCCGCCCCAATAACTACATCAACCTTCAGGGTTTTGGCAATTCCCTGAGCACCACCTTCTGTATGGTCTACATAATGGATGGTATAGGGGTCTGTATTGTTGGTAGGGATATCAAGTTTATGAACAGTTGCATTAATTAAATTTGCGCCCAGTTTAGCCGCACGGTTGCGTAGATAACCATCCAGCACCTCGCGCCGACACATACCGATATATTCTTCTTCTTTTTCTAGATTGATATCAACCTCACGATTCGAGGGTGATATCATTTTCATCTTTCGCACACGGCGATCGATGATATCCTGAGGCAGATCGAACTCACCCACCATGCAAAGAGGAATTGCACCGCCACAGGGCTTAGCATTGTCTAGCTTACGTTCAAAAAGGTAGGTTTCAATCCCAGCTTTCGCTAAAGTTTCTGCGGCTGATGAACCCGCTGGACCTGACCCAACAACAGCAACCCGTAATGTCAAAGGTCTTCTCCCAATGTTGACTTTTACCCAGAGAATCGTATCACGGTCTTTTGGGTGATTTTTTGCTTTCAGGGCTAGATTTGAAACAAATGCAATATTCCTTAATATTTCTCAAGGTGGGGTGTTAAGTGCTAATGGTTAATGGCTAATGGTTAATGGCTAATGGCTAATGGCTAATGGCTAATGGTTAATGCAATCAGCAATTTGCAATCAGCAATTTGCAATTAGCAATTAGCAATCAGCAATTAGCAATTAGCTACAAACTATGGTATATATTATATACGCTAATCCGACCAAAATTGCGTAGATTAGTTGTTGAGGTGCAAAAGCAGTGGGCATAGTCGTTGAGAACGTATCCAAACAGTTTGGGAATTTTAAAGCGGTTGACCAAGTGAGTTTAGAAGTTAAGAGTGGCTCACTAGTCGCCCTTTTGGGACCATCTGGTTCCGGGAAATCTACACTACTGAGGCTAATTGCGGGTTTGGAGACCCCAGATAGCGGCAGAATTATACTTACAGGTAAAGATGCGACATATCAAACTGTACAACAGAGGAATATTGGGTTTGTGTTCCAACACTATGCCCTATTCAAACACATGACAGTTAGGCAAAACATAGCCTTTGGCATGGAAATTCGGAAAGCATCGAAAACAAAAGTCAAAGAGCGGGTAGAACAGTTATTGGATTTGGTACAACTGAATGGATTGGGTAACCGGTACCCATCCCAGCTTTCCGGTGGTCAACGCCAAAGGGTAGCATTGGCAAGGGCGCTAGCAGTTGAACCAAAAGTATTGCTCTTAGATGAACCATTTGGCGCACTAGATGCTAAGGTTCGCAAAGACTTACGTGCGTGGTTACGTCGCTTGCATGATGAAGTTCATGTTACCACTGTTTTTGTTACTCATGACCAAGAAGAAGCAATGGAAGTCTCTGATGAAGTTGTGGTAATGAACAAAGGGTGCGTCGAACAAGTAGGAACACCTGCGGAAATATACGACCATCCGGCGTCAGCATTTGTGATGAGTTTTATCGGACCGGTTAATGTACTACCAAGTACAGCAGAGATTTTCCAAAGTAACGGTTTTGATTCCGCACATCCAGAGATATTTTTGCGTCCTCAAGACATTATTGTAGAAAGAAATCCCAATGGAACTACAGTACCAGCTCGGGTAACTCGATTGATACATTTGGGTTGGGAAGTGCAAGCGGAGTTAACCTTAGATGACGGACAAGTGGTGGTGGCGCATCTTACAAGAGAACGCTTTGACCATCTAGAGTTAGAACCACAGCAAAAAGTTTATGTTAAGCCCAAGGATGCAAAATCTTTCCCATTGTATTATTCAATCTAAGAGGATGTTTTAACAGTCTTCTCGTCAGTAGCATGCACATTTCACATCCACCATTATCCCCCTTAAAAA
>JAWQFQ010000234.1:0-15037 GCA_035967975.1 Scytonema sp. PMC 1070.18 | reverse complement strand
TAACACCTAACAACTAACACCTAACAACTAACACCTAACAACTAACACCTAACAACTAACACCTAACAATTAATCATGCAAATCCAGTTCTTTTTGTTACTTGCAGCAGCGTTATTCTGCATTGGTATTTATGGATTGATTAACAGCCGCAACGCTGTGCGAGTGCTAATGTCAATCGAATTGTTGCTCAATGCTGTTAATTTGAATTTAATGGCATTTTCCAATTTTCTTGACTCAACAGCAATTAAGGGTCAAGTATTCACTGTGTTTGTAATTACCGTAGCTGCAGCCGAGGCTGCTGTAGGTTTGGCAATTGTACTTGCCATCTATCGCAACCGCGATACTGTTGATATGGAGCAGTTCAATCTCCTAAAGTGGTAAATCTGTGGAGCTTAAGCACGTCATTATTGCTTATAAAGCACGAGATTCTCAAAGCAAACGCTGGGCTGAAATCTGTGCGAAGCAACTAGAAAGTCGCCATTGTCAGGTTTTGATAGGACCAAGTGGACCGAAAGACAATCCTTATCCCGTCTTTTTGGCATCAGCTGTTCAGCCCATCGACCTGGCATTGGTACTTGGTGGTGATGGTACTGTTTTAACTGGAGCAAGACATTTAGCCCCAATGGGTATCCCAATCTTAGCGGTGAATGTGGGAGGTCATCTGGGGTTTTTAACTGAATCATTGGAGGAGTTTCAAGACACCGAGCAGGTTTGGGATAGGCTGTTGGAAGACCGCTATGCGATTCAACGGCGGATGATGTTGCAAGCCGCTGTGTTTGAGGGAAATAGAACCAATTTGGAACCCGTAAGCGAACGATACTTCGCTTTAAATGAAATGTGTGTCAAACCCGCATCTGCCGACCGGATGATTACTTCCATCCTAGAGATGGAGATTGATGGCGAGGTCGTAGATCAGTACCAAGGAGACGGGTTAATTATCTCTACACCCACTGGTTCTACAGGTTACACTGTCTCCGCCAATGGTCCGATTATCCATGATGGTATGGAAGCAATTACCATCACTCCCATTTGTCCGATGAGTCTTTCGAGTCGTCCCCTTGTTTTACCCCCTGGTTCCGTTGTTAGCGTTTGGCCTTTAGGTGATTATGATTTGAGTACCAAGCTATGGACGGATGGGGTTTTAGCAACTTCTATTTGGCCTGGACACCGTGTTGATGTACGTATGGCGGAGTCTCGGGCTAAATTTATCATTCTACGCGAAAATAACTCGTATTACCAGACACTACGAGAGAAGTTGCTGTGGGCGGGAACAAGAATTCGCTACAGTAGTACCAGTCACTCCAATTAAGTCGAATTCGGTTAAGAGCGTTCCAAATAAAAAAGTCTTCAAAAATTTCTTGTAGAGCGGGCGTCCTCGCCCGCCTTCGTCGCAGTTTGGACGAGACGCCCGTACACAAGAGATTTTTGGAGAGTCATAGTGAATAAGTAAACCTAACTGTGAGATGCTATTCAGCCTACTCACTACTATCCACTATCCACTAACAGCCCTAACATCAATCAAGTTGTGTTTATTTACGCCAACTTACTTATCAATATTTAGCAAAATTATTTCCAGAAGTAATAATAATAAAATCTTTATCACTAAAATACGAAATCGACATACTTTCAAAGTATGATAAGCACACACAATTGTACTTCACGCAGTTAGAGGATGTTTGTAAAGTCTACCTTTGTATCCAAATCCCCCCTAGCCCCCCTTAAAAAGGGGGGAAAATACTCTCAAAGTCCCCCTTTTTAAGGGGGATAATGGTGGATCTAGAACGTTTTGCTACCAACAAGAGGACTTTTAAAACATCCTCTTAGATTCACTAACTAAGTGATGGATAAATTATTGAGAAACCAGTTTATGCGGCATATCAGGCTCGCTCCTTATTGGTTGCGGTTTCTAGTTATAGCGGTGTTGGTGATAGGTGTATTTTTTCGCTTCTTTAACCTTGACAGTAAAGTTTATGGGCATGATGAAGTTTATACTTCATTACGTATTGCTGGTTACACCACAACAGAAGTCAAGCAACAAATTTTTAACGATCGCATTCTAAAAAGAGAAGATTTTTTCACCTACCAAAGCCTTAATCCTAAAAGAGGTCTAGGTGAAACACTTAAGTCTTTAGCAACAGAAGACCCTCGACATCCACCCTTATACTACGTAATTACGCGATTATGGGCACAATTATTTGGAACTTCAATCACAGCAATACGTAGTTTGTCTGCTATCATCAGTTTACTAGTATTTCCCTGTATTTACTGGTTATGCCAAGAATTATTCGATGTGCCCCTATCAGTTCCCTACCTTGCGATCGCACTTGTAGCAATTTCCCCAATTCATCTTATCTATGCCCAAGAAGCAAGGGAACATATGTTGTGGCTAGTCACAATAATACTCTCTAGTGCTTCACTACTACGAGCTTTGCGACTGGAATCTAAATGGCAATCTAAGGAACAGAATACCATAACATGGGGAATTTATGCAGCCACTTTATCGCTCAGCCTTTATACATCTTTATTAAGTGGGTTTGTAGTAGTTGCTCATGGAACTTATGTCATTGCAACTACAGAATTTCGTTGGACTAAAACTGTCAAAGCATATGCACTCTTCTCTCTAGCAGCATTTTTAGCCTTTACACCTTGGTTATTAGTTATTCTTGCGAATCTGTCACAGTTTTACCGTACAACAGTCTGGACAACAGTAAAATTACCGTTATTTGCTCTCATTCAATCTTGGCTAATTCAATTTAGCCGGATTTTTTGTGATTTCAACTTGGACTTGAAAAATCTTTTCATTTATTTTATAACACTTATTTTTTTTAGCTTAGTTGGATATTCAATCTATATTCTTTGCTACACAACTCACCCAAAAGTTTGGTTATTTATTGTTACATTAATTGCTATTCCAGCACTACCATTGTTACTCCCAGATTTCATATTTGGAGGAATACGGTCAACTGCTGAGCAATATTTAATGCCATGTTACTTAGGTATCCAATTGGCTTGTGCATATCTGTTAGCAACTCAGCTATATAACGGGATTCTTTCTCGTAGAAGAATTTGGCAAATGATATTAGCAGCCATAATTTTTGTTGGTATCCTCTCTTGTACGATTTATTCCCAACAAGTCACATGGTGGAATAAAGTAATCAGTTATAGCAATCCACAAGTTGCCAATATTATCAACCAATCTTCTCGTCCACTGTTGGTTAGTGATTCTTCAAGAATGAATTATGGTAATGTCTTTTCTCTAAGCTATCTTGTACAGCCAAAAGTCAGGTTTCTTTTGTTAAAAAACAACAACCTTTCCAAGGTTCCTAAAGGCTTCACTGATATTTTTCTACTCAATCCTTCACCTACGTTAAGAAAATCTATCGAAAAAAAATCTAAATTTATAGCTCGCGTTGTTTACCAAAATAAATACTCCTCTCTTTGGAAATTAGCTAAACCTTTGAAATAGCAATTCCAGACGCAAAGAGAGAAATCAGAGATTTTTTTGACTCCTCAACGGATTGCTATAACCCAACACAGTTGCTATTAAGCAGTTGTTTAGAAACCCGGTATCTCCAAGATACCGGGTTTTTGTACTCTCGCAGTATTGTGCTATGACCGATGCATTTCTAGTGTATGCTGGTTCTCATCAATTCATTTATTCTTTAAGAATCATAAAAACGTAACAAATCATACTTTTTTAGCGTAATAAAAAACACTAATATATCAATCTAAGATTGATATTGCTGCTGCAGCAAATTTTACTGATTCATTAAATTTCATTAAGATATGACAAGACGATTTAATCGGCGTAAATTTTTGATATACGGCTCAGCCTCTTTGGGTACAAGTTGGTTAGTAAAGGGTTGTACAAACAATTCTTCAACGAATACTGCAGAAACTACAACCTCAGGGGAGACTCCTGCTGCTTCTCCTGTCAGTGCTTCTAATGGTGGGAACACCATCAAAATAGGGATTTTACACTCTCTCAGCGGTACGATGGCGATTAGTGAAAAAAGCGTTGTGGATGCTGAGAAATTGGCAATTAAAGAAATCAATGCTGCAGGCGGAGTATTGGGTAAACAAATTGAAGCGATCGTTGAAGATGGGGCTTCTAATTGGGATACCTTTAGGGAAAAAGCCACCAAGCTTATCGATCAAGATAAAGTAGTTGCTGTTTTTGGTTGTTGGACTTCTGCTAGCCGCAAGAATGTCAAATCAGTATTTGAGAGCAAAGACCATATGCTCTGGTATCCAGTGCAGTATGAAGGTCAAGAATGTTCCAAAAATATATTCTACACTGGTGCAGCCCCTAATCAACAAATTGAACCATCTGTTGATTGGCTCCTAAAAAACAAAGGCAAAGAATTCTTCCTAATTGGCTCTGACTATGTTTTTCCCCGAACAGCAAACACAATTATCAAAGCTCAACTAGAAGCAATGGGTGGTAAAACTGTTGGGGAAGATTATTTACCACTAGGTAACACAGAAGTAACGCCCATCATTACAAAAATTAAACAAGCTTTACCCAACGGTGGAGTTATTTATAATACCTTAAACGGTGATAGCAATGTCGCTTTCTTCAAACAATTAAAAGCGGCGGGATTAACAGTAGATAAATACCCCTCCATGTCTGTCAGTATTGCCGAGGAAGAAGTCAAGGCAATTGGTGTAGAGTATCTTAAAGGTCATTATGCAGCCTGGAACTATTTCCAAACAGTAGACACCCCTGCTAACAAGAAATTTGTCGAAGCCTTCAAAAAAGAATATGGTGCAGAACGCGTGACAAATGACCCAATGGAAGCAGCATACATTGGAGTTTACTTGTGGAAGCAAGCTGTAGAAAAAGCCAAGACAACTGACATCATTAAAGTACGTACAGCAGTATACGGTCAAGCTTTGGAAGCACCGGAAGGTAAAGTCACCATGAATGGTAACCATCACCTATCAAAAATCGTGCGGATTGGTCAGGTGAGAGATGATGGTTTGTTTGATATTGTGTACGCCACTCCTACACCTGTCGAACCCATTCCTTGGAATCAATTTGTGAAAGAAACCAAAGCATTTGGTTGTGATTGGTCAGATCCAAATAAAGGGGGTAAGTACAATAAAGTTTAATAAATGAGGTGGATAGTGGATAGTGGATAGTAGATAGTGGATAGTGGATAGTAGCACAACTAACAACTAACAACTAACCACTATCCACTATCCACTAACACTCACAACTTTTGGAAAAAAATGTTAATAGGATTTCTTGATGCTGTATTTAATGGTATTAGTATTGGTGCTGTTTTATTAATTGCGGCGCTGGGGCTAGCCATTGTCTTTGGACTCATGGGCGTTATCAACATGGCGCATGGTGAGTTGATGATGTTGGGGGCTTATACAACATTTGTAGTGCAAAATGGCTGCAAACAACTGGGCGGAGTCTGGTTTGAGACTTATATTTTGTTTGCTCCAATTCTGGCTTTTCTGTTAACAGCTGCTGTGGGATTGCTGCTAGAAAGAGGGGTAATTCGTTATCTCTATGGACGCCCTTTGGAAACTTTGCTAGCGACTTGGGGCGTGAGTTTGATTTTGCAGCAGTTTGTCCGTAGTGTAAATTGGTTGATTGTGATTGGATTAGCCCTCTTTTCTCTGTTGTTCTTTGGTGGTTGGTGGATTTTAAAAAAGCGTAGGGGCGCTGATAGAATTCATAATTCAGTTGTGGCGGTGATATTATTGCTATCAATTGGTGTAGCAATAGCAACGAGCAATTTTTTGAGTGAAACTTATCAATTAGCTGTGACTCAACCTTGGTTTGGTGCTCAAAATGTCGATGTCACTGCGCCTAGTTGGTTACAAAGTGGCATATCTTTGGGTGGCGTGCAATTACCATTCCCACGGCTATTTATTATTGCTTTAACAATTTTTTGTGTGACAGGAATTTACTTATTTTTGCAACGTTCTAATTGGGGATTAAGGATTCGTGCTGTCACACAAAATCGTAGTATGAGTGCTTGTTTGGGTATTCCAACTGAAAAAGTTGATGCGATGACGTTCGCATTAGGTTCAGGATTGGCTGGTGTAGCTGGTTGTGCGATTAGTTTACTCGGTTCAGTCGGACCAAATACAGGACAAAACTACATTATCGATACTTTTATGGTTGTTGTTGTGGGTGGTGTGGGTAACTTGGTAGGTAGTATTGTGGCTGCATTGGGAATTGGTATGGCTAATTTCCTGATTGGTTCTGGAACCTTGGCTTTGTTGTTGGCTCCTGTTAAACCTTTGGCAGATTTTTTTACATTTTTTGCAACAACCAGTATGGCAAAAGCAATGGTATTTGCACTGATTATTGTATTTTTACAGGTGAAGCCTAGGGGTATTTTTCCCCAAAAAGGGCGTACTGTAGATGTTTGAGTAAAAATGCTAAGGGGAGGAAGAACAGTGAGACGTCAGGGAAGAAAGTTAATTTTCATTGAGGTGGGGATTGTTGTGGCGATCGCACTTATCTTCATCTTCATTGTTCCAGTAGTGCTTTCAGACTTTCGATTGAATTTATTGGGACGATTTTTATCCTTAGCTATTGTTGCTTTAGGAATTGATTTGATTTGGGGTTACACTGGTTTACTCAGTTTAGGACATGGGATTTTCTTTGGCTTAGGTGGGTATGTGATCGCCATGCACCTCAAACTACAAATTCCCCCAGAAGAGTTACCTGATTTTATGGGACTATATGGTGTCACTGAACTTCCCTGGTTTTGGAAACCTTTTTATTCATTTCCCTTTGCAGCCATAGCTGTTATTGTTCTTCCCGCTTTACTAGCAGGAATATTAGGATACTTAGTGTTTCGCAACCGGATTCGTGGAGTGTATTTCTCCATATTAACTCAAGCTACAACAATTGTATTTTATAATATCTTTAATGGGCAACAAAAACTTTTTAATGGTACCAATGGACTAATAGATTTTAAAACTTTATTAGGTGCAACAGTGAGTGAGACAAAAACTCAATTTGTTTTCTATATACTCACCATCTTATTTCTAATAGCTACTTATGCGCTCTGTCGTTGGTTAACAAGTGGACGCTTTGGAAGATTGCTCATTGCGATTCGTGATGACGAAAGTCGGGTTCGTTTTTCAGGTTACAATCCGACAGAATTTAAAGTGTTAGTTTTTGCAATTTCAGGAGCGATCGCTGGTATCGCAGGAGCATTTTACACACTACAAAGTGGTTCTGTCTCCCCAAGAACAATGGATATAGCCTTTTCCATTGAAATGGTGATTTGGGTAGCAGTGGGAGGACGCTCTACTCTAATCGGAGCCATTTTAGGTGCTTTGTTAGTCAACTATGCTCGTGTCTTTTTAAGTGAGCAATTTGCTGAAATCTGGCTCCTCTTCCAAGGGGCGCTGTTATTGCTCGTCGTTACAGTCCTTCCTGACGGTATTGTGGGATGGTTTCGCACACAAGGGATTCATCTTTTTAAACGTCCTCAAAAAATCGCCACTTATCCCGGCTTAGAAGATAATCAAGAAGTACAGCATGAAAGCCAAAGTCTTAGAAACTGAAAACCTCACAGTCAATTTTGATGGTTTTAAAGCGCTAAACAAACTCAACTTTAGCATGGATGTTGGAGAACTTAGAGTTGTTATTGGTCCCAACGGTGCTGGAAAAACCACATTTCTTGATGTGATTACAGGTAAAGTAAAACCAACTCAAGGAAGAGTCTTTTTTAAAGGAAAAAATCTGCATTTCTTATCAGAACATCAAATTGCTAGACTTGGAATTGGACGTAAATTTCAAACGCCACGAATTTATCTCAACTTAACACCTTACGAGAACTTAGAACTAACAAATAACCGCAGTAAAAACTGGTTTTCTACCTTGCTAAAACATCCCACTTCTGCTGAAAGGAAGAGCATTAGAGGGTTATTAGAAACCATAGACTTAATTGAGCAATCTGACCAACCAGCCGCCTTACTATCTCATGGAGAAAAGCAACGTTTAGAAATTGGGATGTTAGTAGCACAGTCTCCCGATTTATTACTTGTTGATGAACCTGTTGCTGGGTTAACTGATGAAGAAACCTACAATATTGGGGAACTCCTTTTAGCATTATCACAAAGTCATTCCATTTTAGTCATTGAACACGATATGGAATTTGTCCGTCAAATTGCGCGAAAAGTCACTGTTTTACATGAAGGTTCAGTATTATGTGAAGGTACTATCGAAGAAGTGCAAAATGACAAGCGTGTCGTGGAAGTTTATTTAGGACAGCAAGTTTAACAGGACTTTTTCATGCTGCAAATTTCAAATTTAAACGTTTACTATGGTGAAAGTCACATTCTACGTAGTGTTGATTTAAGTGTATCAACAGGGCAAATGGTTTGCCTTATTGGACGGAATGGTGTAGGGAAAACAACTCTTCTAAAAACCATCATAGGGTTACTGAAACCCCGCAGTGGTACAATCACCTTTGCTGGAGAATTGCTGAATTTAAAATCTCCAGATCAAAGAGCGAAACTGGGAATTGGCTACGTTCCGCAAGGGAGAGAAATTATTCCTCGTTTGACAGTCAAAGAAAATCTCTTACTAGGATTAGAAGCAAGACGCCGCAGAAGCAAAAATAAAGAGATTCCTGAGGATATTTTTAGCGTATTTCCCGTATTAAAATCAATGCTTGGACGAATGGGTGGGGACTTGAGCGGTGGACAACAGCAACAACTTGCTATTGCGCGTGCTTTAATGGGACAACCGCAGTTACTTGTATTAGATGAACCTACCGAAGGTATCCAACCTTCGATTATCTTAGAAATTGAATCCGCAGTCCGCCGTATAGTCGCCACTACTGGTATTTCAGTTTTATTAGTCGAACAACACTTACACTTTGTCCGCCAAGCTGATTACTACTACGCCATGCAAAAAGGTGGTATTGTCGCTTCTGGTTCTACTAATGAACTGAGTCAAGATGTGATTCAAAGATTTTTAGCTGTTTAAGCTCAATATGCTTCTGTTAAGGGTTGCAAGGGGCTCAGAAACCCGGTATCTCAGAGATACCGGGTTTCTATTTTTCACTTATCTGACAAGTATTGTCTCTCATTCTCCTCAGGTTAAAAAATTTGTAAGCGTTCAGCTATTAGCTGTCAGCAGTCAGCTTGGAATCCAATACTACTCGGTTAAGAGCCAAGAAATAAATTTCACAGCGAGGAGCTAAAGTCAGATAAATCTGACTGAATGTAATTTTTAACCCGTTTTAACGGGTTTTAGCTTTTAGCCCAAATTTTAATTTAGGGCTTAATCGAGCAGTATTGGCTTGGAATCATATTTTTGGGCGTTCTCTAGGCATTGTTGATAAGCTAATTAAACACTCCTATAGTTCTATCAAGCTGATGGCTGAACGCTCACAAAAATTCTCAGCTTAATCTCATTCAGTGGCTGGAAAGACAGTTTAGATTGTCCTTAGAAATGACTTCAAAACAAGGAAGCATATAGCAATTAGGCATCAGCACTTAGCTTTTAAGTAGATTTTATTGTTGGATGTCTGATAGCTGAATGCTGAATGCTGAATGTTTACGTTATGTCAACCACGCTGATGCGGAAAGGAGTTGTATGGAGCTAGCAGATTTTCTTGGTCTTATTCATCCGGCGATCGCAGTCTTTTTCGTCTTTCCCCTGATTGGAATTGTAACTAACTTTGCGTGGCAAACACGTCAACGCCGCTTGCAAACTCAAGATTCAAAGAAAAGCAAAATTCCTCCAGTTGTTGGAGTAGAACATAGACAATTGGGTAACTGGCTGACAGGGGCTGTTACGGGGTCGGTTTTGATAGCGCTAGCTTACCCTATTGGTAAAAATATTATCAAAAATCAATTGTGGAACAAAGATATTTTCCTAGTTCTATTCATTATTCTCATGTTTGTGGCTACTACTGCCTCTTTAGTATTACTGTATAAAGCAAAGCAGCCCCTATGGAGAGGAGTTTTTGCAACTTTAGCTGGAGCAGGTATAGTGATTCTGGGCTGTCAAGATGGAGTTTATCGCCGGACGCATGAATGGTATTGGTCTCACTACTACTATGGGATTGCTGCTGCTTTGCTGATGATATTCTCTCTAGCGATTGTTCCGGATATATATAAAGACAGATCAAACCGCTGGCGCATCGTCCACACAGTTCTAAACTGTTTTGCTTTGTTATTATTTATAGGACAGGGAATGACGGGAACACGGGACTTACTCGAGATTCCCTTAAGTTGGCAAGAACCTTTTGTTTATCAATGTGACTACGTTAAGAAAACCTGTCCTACACCCAACCCTCAAACCAAAAATTAAAATGTATAGATTGTGAATTATGAGTTCATAATTCATAATTCATAATTCATAATTCATAATTCACTGTGAATCAAGTTAAGAAAATTTGGAAAAATCTCGATATCTTCTCATTAAGGTTCCGTCTCACAGTTGGTATTGCTGTTGTCTCAGCGTTAGGAAATGGTGTCATGGCTGTCTGGACTAGTGTGAGAATGGAGCAAATTTTAATTGACAGTCATAAAAATTACATTACCCAAGTTGCTAAACGCTTCTCAAATGATGTCGCTGTTTATACTGAAATGGTATCGCCAGAAACCGGAGTTAGAAAGGCAGTTGATAATTTGACAATCAATAAAACGTTCTTATGGGTAAAGGATTCCAGCAACAATATACTAGCACAGTCTTTCATGGGGAATAGTTTATCTAATTCTACCATCGCTAAGTTAATATCTTTTAAGGAGACACCGAAACAACCTAAAGTATATAAAATTAATCAACATTACTTGGTTTTATGTGGTAGTTCATTAAAAGTACAAGGTAAACAACTGGGAACTTTGTTTGTTGCACAGGATATTACTTATGAACAAGCAATGCTTGTCGTTTTATTGCGGAGTTTGTGGATTGGTAGTATTCTGATTATTATTGTTATAACATTTGCGATCGCGTATTATATTAAACGATCCCTTCATCCTCTACACCAACTCAATCAAATGACCTCTGCTATTTCTGCCAAAGATTTAGCAGGAACACATTTACATATTAACAACGCACCTACAGAAATCAAAGAATTAGCTGAAACCTGTAATATGTTGTTATCTCGCCTTTCCCTCTCTTGGGAACAGGAGCGACAGTTTGTGAGTAATGTTTCCCACGAATTACGGACACCGCTAACGATTGTACATGGCTACTTACAAAGTATATTGCGCCGTCAGAATAATTTAACAGAAACTCAAAAGGAAGCTTTAGAAACTGCTGCATCAGAAGCCGAACACACCATCCGACTTTTACAAGATTTATTAGATTTAGCACGAGCAGATAGTGGCTACTTACATTTTCATATCCAAACCTGTGTTCTCAATGATTTAGTTCGGGAAGTCGTGGGAATGGCAAAGAAATATAGTAACAGAAAGATTCAAGTCGAGGAAGAAACTTTTCCTATTACAGCCAAAGCAGATTACAACCGCCTCAAACAAGTTCTGCTAAATTTAATTGATAATGCTATTAAATATTCTGAACCTAATACTCCTATCTTTATAAAGTTAAACCAGCAAACTCATCAAGCCATAATTCAAGTTTGTGACCAAGGTCATGGTATTCCTTTACAACACCAATCCCGCATTTTTGAAAGGTTCTACCGTGTCGATGAAGCCCGCAACCAAGCTACTGGCGGTAGCGGTTTGGGTTTGTCAATTGTCAAGACACTAGTCGAAGGAATGGGTGGGACTGTAACAGTACGCTCTAAACTTGGAGAAGGTAGTGTTTTTACAGTGAGTTTAGTCCTAAATCATTCGTGAAAAATGAGAAACCTGGTATCTCCAAGATACCGGGGTGCTGTAGCCTCGCAATTTATACAACTCATGTAGGAATGCTATACTAAGATCATAATTTTAATACTCTCTTTTGATTTGTATATTCAGTCCATCTGTTAATATACCTAGTATAATGTATCAGGTTATAAGTCAAATAATATACTTAACATAAAAATACGTATGAGCTTATTGTTAGAGTATGTATAGATTTATACTTTCAACTAATTTCCCCTTTCCTCCAACTTATCAAAAAAATTTGTTGTATTCTGACTGACTATTTTATCTAGGTTTATAGCTTTGGCTTTTAGAGGATGTTTGTAAAGTCTACCTTTGTATCCAGATCCCCCCTAGCCCCCCTTAAAAAGGGGGGAAATACTTTCAAAATCCCCCTTTTTAAGGGGGATTTAGGGGGATACAAAACCTTTGTCTACCAATTAAAAGGACTTTTAAAATATCCTCTTATTGCTTTATATTAGTTGATTTCTAAAATTATGAAAACATATAGCAATCCTAAATCATTCGTGAAAACAGAGAAACCCGGTTTCTTGATTTTGTAATTTTTACGAATCAAATAGGATTGCTACATATATGAAAATTTAATAACAAGCAATTATTAAATAAGTTACTTTATTAGGAGTGAATCTATGTCCCAGAAAAATTCTATTAAATATATTACTCGTCACATCGCTGCTTTAATTATTTCTGGACTTATTGTACTAAGTATTATTTCACTCTTGAGAGGGTTTGGTAATCAAAATCCCTTTAAAATTATAAAAACAGTTCCAACTCCATCAACTGGTTTAACAGTATCAAATCAGCAAGTGCAAATTAGTTTTGGAGATAAAGTTCTAATTAAAAAAGAGGAAAGTGAAACAGAAAACACTCTATTTCAAGAAGCCAAAAGGAGGGGTGTACAAGCGATGGCTGCTAGTAACTATACGGAAGCCGTTGCTGAATTTGAAAAAGCAATTCAACATTATCGTAACGCCCCAGAAACTTTAATTTATTTAAATAACGCCCGGATTGGTAATAATAAATCTTATACAATTGCAATAGCAACACCTATTTCTGACGATGCAGATTCAGCTTTAAAGATGTTGCGGGGAATAGCTCAAGCTCAAGATGAAATTAATCAAATGGGAGGAATCAATTCAGTTCCCCTTAAAGTAGTTATTGCTGACGATGCAGGTCAACCAGAAATTGCGAAACAAATCGCTTCTAAATTAACTGAAAATAAAAATATCTTAGCGGTCGTTGGACATCATTCCAGTGGAGCGACCTTAGCAGCAAGAGAAATTTATGAATCAGAAAAATTAGTAGCAATCTCTAGCACGAGTACCTCTGTTGAACTTTCTGAACCTTCTGCGACAAGCTCTACACGTTATGTTTTTCGTACGGTACCGAATGATAGCATTGCCGCTAAAGCTTTAGCAAATTATATGTTGACTCGGTTAAAAAAACGCAAAGTAGCAGTTTTTTATGACCCAAAGAGTCGTTATAGTAAATCTCTCAAAAAAGAATTTTTAGGAGAAGTCATCCAAAATCAAGGAGAGGTTGTTGACGAGTTTGAATTCTCCGAGAAAGAACAAGATTTTGATGCTTACAGATACGTAAAACGAGCTATTGATAGAGGTGCAGAGGTACTCATGCTAGCATCACCTTACGATAAGCTCAAGCAAGCTTTAAGCGTCATTAATATTAACGATAATCGACTTCAGCTTCTTGGTGGAGATGACATATATGATATCAGAATTTTGCAAGAGGGAAGAAGTAGAGCTACTGGTATGATAATTGCTATGGCTTGGCATATTGATGCCAATTTAAACTCAGTTTTTGTCAGCAATTCTAGAAAACTTTGGAACGCAGATGTAGATTGGAAAACAGCCATGACTTACGACGCAAGCCAAGCTTTGATTGCTGCTTTAAAACGAAATCCTACTCGTATTGGGGTGCAAGAAGCATTTTCTTCCTCAGACTTTCAAACCCCAGGAGTTTCTAATACTATTCGCTTTCTTGGTTCTTCAGGCGATCGCCTTGGTCCAATTCAACTGGTACAAGTTAAGGAAATTCCCGATAGTAAACAATCTCGCTCTCATACAGGCTTTGATTTTGTTCCAGTAGGTGAGTAATTAATTAGTAATTAAAACTCTAAGCCCAAGCGCGAAAGAAACTATTTTCCTCCCACACAGCAGCAGTACGTTGCTCAATGGCTGCTAGCTCTTTAGAGGAAAGCGGCTGGAAAGCTTGAGCAACTTTGATATTTTGCTCCAGCAAATTTACGTCTTCCGCTGCGATGATGCAAGTGTGAACTCCTGGTTGAGAAAGAGTGTATCCCATTGCTTGATGCATTCCTTCTAGTACTCCGGTCTTGAACAATCGACCGTAAGCTGGTACTTTCATGGCAATAATACCAGTATTTTTTTGTCGGGCTATGGGAAGGACTCCTGTAATAAAGGGATTTGGGGTGTGTTTGTCAGCAGCGTTGATGGGAATAAGAGCTGTATCAAATGGATAGCGGCGCAATCCTTCAGCAATTATACTAGGGTTATTGTGTCCAGTAATACCAATCAAACGAATGATTTTTTGCTCCTTTGCTTCTTGAGCCGCTTTGATAGCACCATGCTTAGCATTCATAATGGCATCTAAATTCCAATCAAAGGAAACAGAATGAAATTGCCACAGATCAAGATAATCAGTTTTGAGCCGTTTGAGAGATTGCTCTAATTCTCGCCATGCGCGATCGCGATCTCTAGCATTACTCTTACTTGCCAAAAATATCTCTTTTCGACGGGATGGTAACACTTTACCTAACCTTTCTTCGCTAGGTCCGTAATTAGAAGCTGTATCAAAGTAACGAATTCCCAATTCATAGGCTCGTTCAATAATCGCTATAGATTTTGCTTCCTCTTCTTTTGATGGACGGGAAAGGGGTGATGCAGAACCCCCCAAACCAAGAATTGGGACTGTGACACCTGTACCTCCCAGTACTCTTTGTGGAATCTTTGCTAATGGAGGTTGAGATGCAACAGTAGACCCATCTTGCGACAGTGGAACTGCTGTAGAATTTGGGTTTTCCGACGATTCTGCTGTGGAGTTACTGAAATGCTGACAAGCCGAAGTTCCCACAATTCCACCAGCAACAGCCATGCTGGTGAGCAGAAAATTGCGCCGGGTCGTTTTGTTGGCTGTCTGTGCAGGGTGTGGGGTGTGGGGTGTGGGGTGT
>JAWQFQ010000233.1:0-15097 GCA_035967975.1 Scytonema sp. PMC 1070.18 | reverse complement strand
CCCCCCACACCCTACACCCCATACCCCACACCCAAAAGTTGGTGGACACCTGCCAAAATCTTAGTCATAGCACTGGTGTTGACCACAGCTACTGGTGTTGGTATGTGGGGAGCAACTCGATTGTTTAATTCATCTCAAGACATTGTATCCTCAGACGATCCAAAACTTTCCTTAGAAGAACGCCAACGTAAAGAAAGAATAGATGAACGCCGCCAACAGTTGGAGGTAGATAAAAAATTTTTCAATGATTTGGTGAATCAAATTTTTTGGGAGAGAAACCCTAGTTTACAAAACCGCACTCCTACCGACGCTCCAGAAGATGCTCAACTCAGGGAAAAATGGGATACTATAGCTAGCGAAGTGCTAAAAAAGCTCGTAGGACTGAGTTCCACCGCACGCAGACAATTGGGGAATTTCACAGCAGCAGATCGCGATCGCTGGAAGGTACGTGTGAACGAAGTCCGAGTTGGTAGCCGTTCTCTGTTCGACTTAGGAGATGCAGCATTTTTCCAACAATTTCCAGAACAGCGCGGAAAAGATTTTATCAACAAACCGATTGGACAAGTTTGGCACGGCTTTGTCAGCGATAAACTCAATGCTATCCTAGCTGGTAGTGCATATAAAAAAATAGTTTTTGAACCAGGGGCTTTTAGTACTCGAAGAAACGGTACTCTTACACCAGGAGAAGGAAGAGTTTTTATCGCCGATCTCAGCAAATCGCAATTAATGTCTGTCAATCTTACTGCAAACTCCAAAGTTCTTCTATCCGTATATTCACCCACGGGTAAATTCCGTTTTTTAGAAGATTCTAGCCAAAGAAGCTTATCACCAGTTGCACTTCCAGAAAGTGGATTTTATGAATTTGTCATTGTTTCGACAGCCGAAGATAAAACAAATTATACATTAAATATTACCGTCCAAAATCCCGCCCCATCCCCATCACCAAAACCAACAGCAACACCAACCCCTACTCCAACACCCACAGACACACCAACCCCAACGCCAATAGACACACCAACCCCAACACCAACAGATACACCCACTCCAACACCAACAGATACACCCACTCCAACAGACACACCCGCTCCAACACCAACAGACACACCAACCCCAACACCAACAGATACACCCACTCCCACGCCAACAGACACACCCACTCCAACAGAGTCCTAAATCATGCGTGAAAAGTGAGAAACCCGGTATCTTGGAGATACCGGGTTTCTATAGTCTCGCAATTTTCGCAGCTCGTATAGGAATGCTACATAATCCGAGGAGCGCTCAAAGTTCAAGTTCAACCTCAAAAGTTTGTCCATCCACCGTTACTTTATCACCCGGTACTAATTTCCGTCCTCGCCGAGTTTCAAGCACATCGTTAACTTTGACATTCCCGCCTTGAATCATCAGCTTGGCTTGTCCTCCAGTTGGTGCTATACCTATTAGTTTTAAGAACTGGTCTAGTTGGATCTTATTTTCATTTGTATTCATAAATTTACTGTACTAAATATGAAACCTAACACAAAGGCGCAAAGGCGCGAAGGAGTAATTTGCGTCTTTGCATCTTTAGCTTGCGTTAAACTACAGGTAAACCAGAAAGCGCCATCGCAATTTCTTCATCGCTATATTCAGTATGGCGCAATAACCCTGCCTGGTAATCTATGTACGCTTGCATATCGAAGTGACCGTGACCACAAAGGTTGAATAAGATAGTTTTGCTGATTCCTTGTTCTTTACAGCGCAACGCTTCATCAATTGCACCTTTGACTGCATGGTTTGCTTCTGGGGCTGGTAAAATTCCTTCAGCACGGGCAAAGGTAAGACCAGCTGCAAAACAATCCAGTTGTCCGTGAGCTCTCGGCTCTATCAGACCTAACTCCACAACATGACTGAGCAGGGGTGCCATACCATGATAACGCAATCCACCTGCATGGATACCTTGAGGAACAAAGGAACTACCCAAAGTATGCATTTTTGTTAAAGGGGTGAGATGGGCTGTATCACCAAAGTCGTATGTGTATCTACCTTTGGTTAATGTTGGACAAGCAGCTGGTTCAACTGCTACAAATTTAATCTCCCTTTTCTCTTCACCCCGTAGTTTTGCACCCATGAAAGGAAACGCAATACCAGCAAAGTTGCTACCGCCACCCGTACAACCCACCAGGATATCAGGATAATCACCTGCTTGTTCTAACTGCGCCAGTGCTTCTAAACCAATGACAGTTTGATGGTGGAGGACATGATTGAGCACACTACCCAAAGCATATTTCGTCTGGTTGTCCTGTACAGCTACTTCCACCGCTTCACTGATAGCAATACCCAAACTACCAGTACTCTCAGGGTTTTCTTGCAGAATCTTCCGCCCTGCTTGTGTTTCGCCACTAGGGCTTGCTACGACTCGCGCACCATAGGATTCCATAAAAGCACGGCGGTATGGCTTTTGTCGGTAGCTGACTTTTACCATATAAACCAAGATTTCTAAGTCAAAAAAAGCACCTGCAACCGCTAGGGAGGAACCCCACTGTCCTGCACCTGTTTCAGTGGTTAAGCGCTTGACTCCTGCTTGTTTATTGTAGTACGCCTGTGGAATCGCTGTGTTGGGTTTGTGACTACCAGCCGGACTAACACCCTCGTACTTATAGTAAATCTTGGCAGGGGTATCAAGGGCTTGCTCTAATCGTCTTGCACGGTAAAGGGGAGTGGGTCGCCACTGACGGTATATTGATAAAACTTCTTCAGGAATTTCAAGCCAGCGTTCAGCGGTCACTTCTTGCTCAATCAGCGATTGTGGGAAAAGGGGTTCTAAGTCTTTTGCTGTTATCGGTTGATGTGTAGCGGGGTGTAATGCTGGGGGCATTGGTACGGGCAAGTCTGCCTGGATATTATACCAGGACTGTGGTATCTGGTTTTCTGAAAGCGTGTACTTAATAGTGTCCATATGGTCAGAAGCTACTACGGTTTCTCTATTTTTTATATCTAACATCCAAAATACATTGCACCTGCGACTGATGAGAGCTACCCCTAGTCTGACCTATTTGATTGATAAAGAAACTCTCAACTTTCAAGGATGAGGAAAAATGCAACTTAAACCAATCAATCAACAAGTGGTCGCAGTTGTCGGGGCTTCCAGTGGTATTGGGCGTAATGCTGCTCTTCAATTTGCCAATAGAGGAGCAAAAGTGGTAGTTGCAGCTCGCAGTGAGCTTGGATTACAGTCCTTAGTGGACGAAATTCAAAAGATGGGTGGAGACGCAACTTATGTGGTTGCAGATGTCACGGTATTTGATGAAGTCAAAGCGATCGCAAACAAAGCTGTCGAAGTCTACGGGAGTCTTGATACCTGGGTACACAACGCTGCGATCGAACTCTATGCGGCATTTGAGGTAACAACACCTTTAGAATTTAAGCGCATTATTGATGTTAACTTAATGGGACAGGTACACGGTGCAATGGCTGCACTACCACATATTAAACGTGAAGGACGTGGGGCATTAATTCATGTTTCTTCGGTGGAAGCAAGGCGTAGTTTGCCGTTGCAAAGTGCCTATGCTGCTGCAAAGCACGGTATTGATGGCTTTTTAGAATCTCTGCGTGTGGAGTTGATGCATGAAAAGTTGTCTATTAGCGTCACCAATATCATGCCAGCTTCCATCAACACACCTCTGTTTAACAAAGCGCCTAAATCTAATTTTTTCACCAGACTTTTTCTGACATTTTCAACCTGTGCAAACTTGGCTACTAATCTAAACTTTTATTATTACGAGATCTGAACCTCAAGCTATTTCTCTTGCACTCAGAATTTCTCTGGGTGCTTTCAATTTTGAATCTTTAGCAAAAAATCACCCAAATGGGTGACCTAACTGGACGAAGTTAAACTGATGCCCCCTATTATACCGTTGTTAGTAACTGAAAGTCACTAAGGAGAAGCTTTGTTTATGACCGAGCAAGAAAAAACAGCTATCAAACAAGCATACCAAACAGCTGCAGAAATGACTTATATTGTAGCCCTTGGATTGAGTAAAGCAGCAAAAAAACAAAAGCTAGAAAAATTTTATGCTAAGGAAAAAAAGCGTGTAATGAAATAATTCTTAATTAGATGCAATACCTGATGAATAAAACAAAACTCTCTTTCTCGTTACACCCTACACCATAAGTTTTTACTTTTCCGTAAAAGTCCACACTCCATCATCCCAGTCGTTATCAGATGGAGGTTGTTGTAGCCAATGATGACAACGCTGCAGATATAACTTTGCAGCTTGGTCTTTGTTGTCAATTTCTAGAACTTCAGCAAATGCGTCTCTAGCACGGGCAAAATGGCGGTTTAAGTAATGCTGGCGTCCTTTATGATAAATCTCAATAATGTTTAACTTTTTACTGTTAATTGGGTCGGAACGCAAACCCACAAGTTCGTAGATGGCGACTGGTTCATTTCTACCTTTAACGCGAATATAATCTAATTCTCTTGCCCATACTTGGTCTTGGCAAGGCTTATACGTGTTGTCACTGATGATAATGTCACAGCCGTATTGCTTACTGATGCTTTCTAATCGGGAGCCAAGGTTAACACCATCGCCGATAGCGGTGAACTCCATCCGCTTGCTTGAGCCGATGTTACCACTAATGACAACATCGGAGTTAATTCCAATACCAATGTTAATTTTTGGCTTACCAGTGGCTTGACGGCGGTCATTAAATTCTTGCAAGCAATGACGCATTTCTATAGAGGATTGCACAGCCATCCAAGCGTGTTTTTGCAAAGGTAAAGGGGAGCCATAAACCGCCATAATGGCATCACCAATATATTTATCAAGGGTGCCTTTGTATTTAAAGACTGCCTCTACCATTGATTCAAAATATTCGTTGAGCATACTAACCACTTCTTCTGCTTCCAGATTTTCAGTTAAAGTGGTGTAGCCGCGAATATCAGAAAATAAAATTGAGACTTCTTTGCGATCGCCCCCTAATTTCGCATCATCTAATTTCAGCAATTCTTCTGCTAATTCCTGAGTCATGTAACGGTACATAGTACTTTTGAGGCGCTTTTCATCGCTAATATCATCAATCACCACCAATGCTCCACTGACTTGTTGTTGGTCGCTTGCATCGGCAATAGTACTGATGGATAAATTAATACTATGTTGTGCTTCGCTCGGAGTGAGTAAAGTTCGGTCTGGGTAATATTGCTCGCGGTATTTTAAGTCTGCTGCATTTAAAGCCGCTTGACACCACTTGCTAAAATCTCCTCCTTTAATAGAAACGACATCACTAATTAATTTACCTTCCAAACGGTCATCTGATTCAAGCCCTAATAAGCGTATGGCACTTTCATTGGCAACAATAATATGACCTGCTTTGTCAGTGGAAATCACTCCATTGGAAAGACTGCGGAGAATATCTCGCTGCAAAAGTTCCTGTTGCTTTACTGTGGCAAACAACTGGGCATTTTGCAAAGCCACTCCTGCTTGGATATTAAAGGCTTCCATAAACTCTTCATCATTTCGGTCAAAACTAGCTTGGAAGCATTCAGGGGCTTTGGGCCAATTAGCAGGATTGTAAGGAGGAAAAATCCCTGGTTTCTTCTTATTAACTAGTTGAGTGACACCAATCAATTCTTCATCTGCATTAAACACTGGCATACAAAGCAGGCTGCAAGTCCGGTAGCCATTTTGTTGATCCATTTGTTTAGCTGTTTCAGAGTCTGGATGGTCATACAGGTCAAAAGGAAGGTTGAGGGTTTTTCCTGTGACTGCTACTCTGCCAGCAAAACCCTTGCCTATTGGTATTCGTAATTCCTTTGTTGAACCATCATTTTGGGTGATTTTCGTCCACAATTGACTTGCTTCCCGGTCTATCAACCATAAAGTACTGCGATCGGCGTTCATGAGTTCCTTTGCCTCAGCCATAACCCGCTTGAGTGTATCTTCTAAATCAAGACTACTTTGGCTGAGGGACTTAATGGCTTTCATTAAAGCTGCTGCGGCTCTTTGCTTTTGAGTGGCTATGTAGAAGGAGCGAGAGGATTCTAAAATCAGTCTGATGGAAGGAGCGAATTCTTGAAACAGTTGTTGGTCAGCATCAGTAAAGCCTCTCATATCAATGCGTTCTGAGAGAGGAGCCTTTGGATTATTAGATGACCTCAATTTGTTCAACAATTGCACCACTGCGACTAATTGTCCTTCTTCGTTCACCAGTGGTAATGCCAGCATGGTGTATGTGCGGTAGCCAGTTCTTTTGTCCTGTTCTCTAGCAAAGACTGAGCGCGGGTCGTTGTAAAAATCATAGGGAATGTTGACAATTTCTTTATAAGTTGCTACCTCACCTGCAATCCCTTTATTCGCAGGAATACGGATTTCTAAAGAGCGATCGCCTTCTGCCTCTGCGACAATCGACCACAGTTCATGTTTTTCTTCATCCAACAAAAATATTGTTGTGCGATCGGCTCCGAGTAATTCCCCAGTTTTTAGGGTTATTGATTGTAGCATTTCTTGCAGAATTGTTTCAAACCCATGAGAATCCAGCATGGACAGAGTTTGATTAACTATTCTTAATTTTTGTTCGACTTCCGTAACAACCTGTTTAAAAGTATCCTGAGTTAGGGGAGCCAGAAAAGTAGATATAGTCCCTTTTGGTTTAGCAAACGCACCCTCAATAGCAGTACTTTGCTGCAAGTCAGAGTTGTCGTGACTGGCAACACTAATAATTAAATCAGCGGTAGCACCGCAACCACGTTGATAAACTGACATAACTGGCTTTTGATATAGAATTTGACTTTACTGATGTCTAAAAATGCCATTTAATTTATGTAAGTGTTGCTACAGGCAAGTTATTACAACACCACATAATCCACAGTGTAATCTTTTATCAAGCAAGCGTCACTGTCTATAGCCAGGAGTTAAGATTTTCAAGATAGATTTTTTAATACAGTTGACAAAAAGGGACACGTTACCTTGCTAGTACAACAAGGCAAAAGACACGCCGTCAAAAGTCAAAAGTTTTAACACTTATGTTGTCAGCTTTTTACCTCCTTTAAATGGTAGCCACCGTACTAGTACAGCACAGCGGAAGTCAAGCATTCAAAAGTCAAAAGCATTATAAACTAAGGCTTTTGTCTGTTTGAAATGGTTGGTTTATTTCCGCCGTGATGTACTAGGTTGAAAGCTTTAGTCCAAATTCTGAACTTTAAAATTGGGTTTTAATTATGAAATAAGCTCTGGCAGGTGCCAGAGCAGCACCACTCCTTGCTATGTGTGTAATTAAGTTTACCCTTATTATGGTGAAATAGAAATCAGTGATTATGCTAATTATCAATACGAGCCTCAACCTCCAAAATTTTCAGCCTGCATCCTCATCATATGAATTCATCAACTTGGAAACCGAACTTAACACCATCCCAACGCCTTGCTTCCCTGGATGTATTTCGGGGGCTGACGATCGCCGCCATGATTTTGGTAAATAATCCTGGTGACTGGAAATACATCTATGCCCCTTTCAAACACGCAGAATGGCATGGCTGCACGCTTACAGATTTGGTTTTTCCTTTCTTTTTGTTCATTGTTGGTGTAGCAATGCCGTTTTCCCTGTCTAAGTATACAACATCACAAAACCGTCCGACTGCGGCTGTTTATTGGCGCATTTTTCGTCGGGGATCGTTACTATTTGCCTTTGGGTTACTGTTAACCTTATCTTCTCTAATTCTCGATTGGCTGTTCAAAGGCGTATCCCCTGATTTCAGCACAATGCGGATTATGGGTGTGTTGCAGCGCATTGGTCTGGCTTACGTACTAGCAGCATTAGCAGTTCTCAACTTTTCCCGTCGGGGATTGTGGATATTAGCAGCCGTATTGCTTATCGGTTACTGGATAGCCATGCAATTGATTCCTGTTCTCGGTTACGGTGCATTTAATCTTACACCCGAAGGGAACCTTGGTGCTTACATTGACCGCCTCATACTAGGAACACAGCACCTTTACAAAGGAGGACCGTTTGACCCTGAAGGATTATTTAGCACCTTAAGTGCCACAGTCACAGTTCTTTTTGGCTATTTTACAGGTGAATGGTTAAGTACCCAACCACGCAAAAGCCGCACCAGCGTAAATTTATTTATATTTGGTCTCATCTGTTTGATTATTGGTCAAGTGTGGGGTTTTGTGTTCCCTATCAACAAACAGCTATGGACAAGTTCTTATGTTGTCTTTACAACGGGTTGGGCATTGTTAGTACTGGCTTTATGTTATGAGTTCATAGAAGTACAGGGGCTAAGACGCTGGGGGTTTCCATTAGAAGTTATGGGGTTAAATGCTATTTTCGTCTTTGTCGCCTCTGGATTATTTGTAAGAATTATAACAAAAACCAGTGCCAGTGTTGGTAGTAATGCTGTGAGTATCTATACGTGGATTTACGAGCACCTTTTTAGCTCTTGGGCGGGTGACATGAACGGTTCATTGTTATTTGCGATGACAATGGTTTTGTTTTGGTGGGTCGTTCTTTATTGGATGTACCGTCGTCGCTGGTTTCTGAAAATTTGAAGAAACACAGAGTGTGGGGAATTCACTGTGTTGGGCGGTTTCCCCGACATCCCGCAAGTCTCGTTGTGAGGAAGAATTGTGTTTTTGTGGATAGCCTGTAGTTATTGTTGCTGTGCAGACCGAAACAGAAGGAAGCGCGATCGCTCGAATGCATCACTGTCACTACCATAACTAACAGTATGAGCAATCTTTTCGTGATTTTCTTTCAAGACAGGAACTAAAAGCTGGAGAACCAATGGTGTCCACACAACAACACACGTCAGGCTGAGAAAACTGACTAGCATATTAGAGCGAGCACGTTTTTTCCCTGACTTTGGTGAAGGTGATTGACAGCAGACTGTTTTTGGAGACCAGAAATGATTATCAAAATCGTAATAACTCATGTATACACTCTAGACTGATTAGGCAGTACGACCAAAGTGTAACAAAACATATCCAAATGTCACCCCCCAAAAAGTAAAGAATCAATAATCGAAATAATAAAAATGTCAATATTAATGTTAGTGGTTAGTGGTTAGTGGTTAGTGGTTAGTTGCTTGCCACTATCAACTAACCACTATCAACTATCAACTAACTACTAACTCTTCCCACTCCCAATTAAATACAGCAGCGCCATACGAACGGCGACACCACTGGTGACTTGAGCTTGGATGAGACTAAATTCCGGATCGTCCATAAGTTCAGAGCTAATTTCGACACCACGGTTAACAGGACCGGGGTGCAAAACTTTGACATTTGGGTTGCAAAGTTCAATTCTAGCGTGTGTAATTCCATACAGTTGATGGTATTCTCTCAGTGAAGGCAACAAATGCGCTGTCATGCGTTCTTTTTGCAATCGCAAGGTCATGACAAAATCAGCGTCTTTCAAAGCTGGTTCTAATTCCCAATGGACAAATAGTTGACCAGGTCTGTCTTGACTGTAATCTGTAAATAATTTAGGTAAGAGAGTGGGCGGTCCTGCTAAGTGGACTTGAGCACCAATGGCAGTTAAACTCCAAATATTCGAGCGGGCAACCCGTGAATGTAAAATATCCCCAACAATGGCAATTTTTTTACCTTGAAGAAGTTCGATACAGGGAGTTTCGGGGTCAAGGAGAGTACAAATAGTAAATAAATCTAGCAGAGCTTGGGAAGGATGTTCGTGTTGACCATCTCCAGCATTCAGGACACTGACACGCGTACCTAAACGATCCATTTCTTGAGCGATCGCATTAGGAACTCCCGCCTCCCGATGGCGAATTACCATGATATCAGTTCCCATTGCTAAGTAAGTTTTCGCCGTATCAAGAATTGTTTCTCCTTTAGTCATAGAAGAAGTCGCAGAGGCGAAGTTGAGAGTATCAGCCGAGAGTCGTTTCGCAGCGAGTTCAAAACTGCTGCGAGTGCGGGTAGATGGCTCAAAAAACAGATTCGCCACCACCTGTCCCTGCAATGTTGGTACTTTTTTTGTCCGCCGGGAGAGGACTTCTACAAAACTAGCAGCTGTTTGTAAGACAGTGTTGTACTCATCAGGGGAGAAGTCAGAGAGGGAAAGAACGTGGTGACGATTCCAGGTGGTAGTAGGCATAAATAGCTAACAAATTTTGACTTAAGGGCCTTTACCCTTGTCCCAACTTCAGTATTGTATCTATCACGTAGCTTTGTTAAGCGTTTAGGAACTTCCAAATAAAAAAGTCTTCAAAAATCTCTTGTGGTACGGGCGTCCTCGCCCGTGAACGAGGCGACACAAGAGGTCGAATTTATTTCTCGGAAGTCCCTTAGACTTTCTTCTGTTATCTCTTATACTTTTCTTCATCAGAACTTTAAAGAAAAATGACATAATTTGCTAAATTCAACAACTTGTAAACAAATGAGGAATTTTTTTAGTCTTGGTACATTATGAGACAGTGTTCCCCAAGGCAAATGCGCTATGCAATTTAATGACTTTCTGCTAAATGAGCCAGCTATAGAGGCGGCGATAGATTTTAACCCAGTCACCGTTCCACCCGAAACATTGCTGGTGAATGTCATTGCTCTAATGAACCAGAAGCGAACTTATAGCTGTTCGTTGTTTCCTCCTGTCGATGCAACAATGCATGAGACAGAGGCTAGTTGCGTCTTGGTGATGCAAGAAACAGAGTTACTAGGAATCTTTACCGAACGAGACATCGTGCGGTTAACAGCACAGGGCGTACCTTTTAACCAGGTGAGTATCGGGGAAGTCATGACAAAACCAGTGATTACCCTATCACAAGCTGCTTTTAAAGATATTTTTGCCCCTTTATTCTTATTTCGGCGGTATCGCATTCGCCATTTGCCAATTCTTGGAAAAGAGAATGAACTGATTGGACTAGTCACTCACGAAAGCATTCGGAGTATTTTACGCCCGATTCATCTTCTGAAGTTTATGCGTGTCGGAGATGTGATGTCAACTCAAGTCATTCGCACTCCCATGACTGCTTCAGTGCTGAGTTTAGCTCAGGTTATGGCAGAATATAGGATTAGCTGTGTCGTAATTACTGAGCAACATCCTCAGTTGGATTTGGGACACTTCGTTCACGTACCTATTGGAATTGTGACGGAGCGAGACATTGTCCAATTTCAAGCACTGCAATTGAATTTAGCAGAAATTCAAGCCAAAGATGTGATGAGTACGCCGCTATTTCTGCTCAATCCCGAAGATTCTTTGTTGACTGCTCTTATAGAAATGCAACGGAGACACACGCGAAGATTGGTAGTATCTTGGCAGGGGGGGAAAGAATTGGGTATTGTCACCCAAAGCAGTTTACTGCGAGTTCTTGACCCAGTACAAATGTACGGGGTAATAGAAACTCTGCAGCAAACAGTAACGACTCATAATTTTTAATTATCTTCTGGTAGCACCCACTTTGGAGGTTCCATCAGTTTTTTCATTCTTGCTATTTCAGCTATTTCTATCATTTTGTCTAAAGAAGTGTCTTGGATGAACTGAGATGCTGCGTCTCTGTATTCTGTGTTGGGACACTTGTCTCCTAGAACACAGCCATTGACGCAGGCTTCAGCACAATTAATCTTTGGTTTTTCCATAATTAAACTCCTTTTTATTAAAGCTATCAGCTATCAGCTATCAGCTATCAGCTAAGAGCTTATAGCTGACGCTAGATTAGAAGCTCAGGTGTGTAACCCATCAGGTAAATATTATCGTTTCATTTATCCTAACAAGATTTAAAATTCGTACATATGTACTAAAATTTCATTTGCACGAGAGTAAATTGAGATGAGTGATTCAGCTAGAATCTATTAGCAGCAAAGCTAACGGCTGAAGTGCTGACCGCTCAAAATATAGATAGAAAACTCAATGTCCGAAATATTTGCAACCACCGGAACCATCGCTGCGATCGCTACGGCTATTGTCCCCCAACAAGGTAGCGTTGGGATTGTGCGCGTTTCTGGCTCGGAAGCAATCCACATTGCTCAAACTCTCTTCCAAGCACCGGGACGTCAAGTTTGGGAAAGCCACCGTATTCTCTATGGTTACATCCGTCACCCCCAAACACAACAACTGGTAGATGAGGCGTTGCTACTGATAATGAAAGCACCTCGTTCTTTTACTCGTGAAGATGTGGTGGAATTTCACTGTCATGGGGGTATTATGGTAGTACAGCAAGTGTTGCAACTTTGCCTAGAAAATGGGGCAAGACTCGCGCAACCGGGGGAGTTTACCCTGCGGGCATTTTTGAATGGACGGGTGGATTTAACTCAAGCAGAAAGCATCGCGGATTTAGTAGGTGCGCGATCGCCCCAAGCAGCGCAAATAGCCCTTGCAGGATTGCAGGGAAAATTAGCCCATCCCATCCGTCAATTAAGAGCAAGTTGTTTGGATATTTTAGCAGAAATCGAAGCTCGAATTGATTTTGAAGAAGATTTACCTCCGTTAGATGAGAACCAAACTATATCGGAAATTGAAAGAGTTTCAGTAGAAATCACTCGGATTTTATCAACTGCTGATCAAGGCGAATTGCTTCGTAGGGGGTTAAAAGTAGCAATTGTTGGACGTCCTAATGTGGGAAAATCCAGTTTGTTAAACGCTTGGAGTCAGAGCGATCGCGCTATTGTGACTGATTTACCAGGTACAACTCGTGATATCGTAGAATCGCAGCTAGTCGTCGCTGGAATTCCTATACAAGTGCTAGATACAGCGGGGATTCGGGAAACGGAAGATCGAGTGGAAAAAATCGGGGTTGAACGTTCTCGTCGGGCTGCAAACGCTGCTGATTTAGTGCTACTGGCTATTGATGCAAAAGCAGGTTGGACAGCAGAAGATGAAAAAATTTACCAACAGGTGCAACACCGTCCCTTGATTTTGATTGTTAATAAAATTGACTTAGTCCATGAAGCTGGCAGAGAAACTCTTCAATCTAAAATACCAAATGTAAACTCTCAAGTTTTCACATCTGCTGCATATAACCAAGGGATTGATGTTTTAGAAACAGCCATTTTAGAACAAGTCAGTTCCGGTAAAGTGCAAGCTGCAGATTTAGATTTAGCAATTAACCAAAGACAAGCAGCAGCACTAGTAAGGGCAAAAGCTTCTTTAGAACAAGTGGAAGCTACAATTGAACAACAGTTCCCTCTGGATTTTTGGACAATTGACCTCAGAGCCGCGATTCATGCTTTAGGAGAAATCACTGGTGAGGAGGTGACAGAATCGGTTTTAGATAGGATTTTTAGTCGGTTTTGTATTGGAAAGTAGGTTAAAATGGATACAATATTGTTCGATGAACTCCTAAGAAACACAGGGGTGTAGGGGTGTAAGGGTGTGGGGGTGTAGGTGAAAGAAAAGACTTCCAAGAAATAAATTATCTATCTTGTGGTACGGGCGTCCCCGCCCGTCCTTTGAATCTGTAACGTCTGAGACAGACGTACCACAACAGATTTTTGGATACTTTTTTATTTGGAAGTCCCTTAAAGAAGTTTTCTATCCGCTTCAGCCAGCAATTTTTGAGCTTCTGGCAACAGTGATAACACCTTGTCCAAGTAACCGTCATTGGGGCAATACCCAGCTTTGACGATGAATTCCAAATATTTCTTGGCGTTAAGAGCGTGATTTTTGTATCCGACATAAGGCGGTCTGTTGATGAATGCCCAGTAGCCGACGATCGCACGCTCTACCGTTGGGAACTTACAATATTCTGCTGTACCGTCCCATGCCTGGTAAAGCGTCGGAGTAGCAGTACCGATCATCTCACTTCTCCACTTCAACCCCCAAAAGTTGTTGTGCTCGGTTGCTAAAGCTGATTGTCCCCTACCCGATTCCAGAATTGCTTGGGCGAGTTGCGCGACCTTAAGTGCTGGGAATTCTATAACTGCTTTATCTAAGGCACAAATGAGCTGCTCCCACTTGCTCTTACCTGACGCTGATTCTTGGGGTGGTGGCAAAGTACTAGGTAACTTAACCACAAGCCCCTTGACTATAGCATGCGCCATTTTTTCAATATCAAAAATGCCCATATCTTTGGCACTATCAATGAAACAGCACTCAACCAGGATTGCAGGAGCTTTTGTATTTTTGACAACGTAGAGGTGAGTGCCATCCTTAACGTTGCGGTCTGTAAAGCCAAGCTTGACTATTTCAGTTAAAACCGATTGTGCTAGCTCGCGTCCAGTATCGCTGACAGCAAAGACTTCTGCTCCATGCGCTTGACCATTAAAAACGTTAAAATGGATCGAAACAAATACATCCACATTAGTGTTATTTGCTACATTGCAGCGTTTAAACAATGAGTCACTAACTGAACTAGCCGACGTGGGAGTACAATTCACCACTTCATGTCCAATCTGGCAAAGCAATGCCATTACCATAGTCCCCACTGCTAGGGTCAGGCGGTCTTCTTGCTCAATACCAGTTGCTCCGATATCTGGTGGGCAGTTGTGTCCACAGTCAATGCCAAATTTCATCGTAAAATCCTCGTAAGTGCTATGGTCATTGCTCTAAGCTTTCGCGTCATGGGGCGATCGCCTTTTGTTTGGTGCGAGTTTTATCCTCACTACATTAAGAGTTCCCATTTTTAGAGTGACTGATATCTTGCACTATTCTCACCAAGACCTAAAAAATCGGGTGACAGAGGGGAGTGAGGCGATAAATTACTCCCTTTCCGCCCGTTCGCCGTCAGGCGTTCCCGTAGGGTAGATTACTTATTGAAATGAACCGCAAAGACGCAAAGGACACGTTCGCGCAGCGTCTCCGACAGGAGAAGGAAGAGGAAAAACAGATCGGTAATCTTATAGCACCGAAGGGAGTAAGCTTTCAAGGCTATATGATTGGCAAGAAATCCGGTTTCTTACCTAAAAACAATCGGGACGACGAAAGCCACGCAACTTTAGTTCGTGGATGAAGGCGGACACGGCCTAATTCCCAACGGCTTCAATTCATGTGATTATGTTACAATAAATAAAGCACTCGTTAATTAAGGTAAGTTACCAACGTATAAGCTTAACGGCGCGTATAGATGTCTAACGACTCTTCGGTAACAAAGACTTTGGGAGCTAAAAAATAATGGCGAGTAATCGCACAAGCTTGAGATAGGACTCCGTAACGTGGGGCACACGGCGCGACCTGA
>JAWQFQ010000232.1:0-15142 GCA_035967975.1 Scytonema sp. PMC 1070.18 | reverse complement strand
TTCCCCCCTTTTTAAGGGGGGCTAGGGGGGATCAACCAGTGCTTGAAATTACAGCTAACCACTTTTCAAACAACATCTTAGTAAAAGTGAGTCAAACGACAAATTATTATCCTAGCAATATAAAGATTGGTAAATTTTCTGATTATCTCACAACTTCCCCAAATTCTCATCTTAACATCGTAATTAAAATAAAACACTAAAGACTGGTAAAAAAATGGCAGTTATTAATGATAATTTCGCTAACAGCATTCGCTTAGTTGGTCCTTCAGTTAACACCACGGGGACTAATGTAGAAGCTACAGGAGAAGCAGGTGAACCAAATCACGCAGCGCTATCTTTTCCGTTAAATTCGGTTTGGTATAACTGGACAGCACCAGCCTCTGGTCAAGTTGAAATTAACACATTTGGTAGTAACTATGACACGACTCTAGCTGCTTATCAGGGTTCTGGTGTCAACAGTTTAACCTCAATCGCTGGTAACGATGACTCCGGTAGTCTTCAAAGTCGGATTTTCTTTACGGCGAGTGCTGGACAAACTTACCAAATTGCTGTTGATGGCTTTTCAGATAGGGTTGGCTCGATCGCTCTCAACCTAGACTTAACTCTGAATTACACTCAGAGTGGAACAGACAATAACGATTCTCTATTCGGTACAGATGCTAACGATGTCATCAGGGGTCTAGCTGGCGATGACTCAATCTCCGGTAATGGCGGTAATGATTATCTACAGGGTGATGCTGGAAATGATTCCCTTTACGGTGCTTCAAGTGGAGACTATATAGATGGTGGTGCTGATAACGATACTATTTCTGGGAATGGTGGTAAAGACACCCTCATCGGTGGCGCTGGTAATGACCTAATTTACGGCGGTTCAGATGCTGACTATATCCTCGGTGGCGCTAATAACGATACTATTTACGGCAATGGTGGTGGTGACTTTATTAATAGTGGTTCTGGTCTGGATACAATCTGGCTCGGTAACGGCGCAGCTACGGTCGTCCTAGAAACTGGTGATGGATCTGACACCATCAACAACTTCCAGGTCGGTCAGACTCTGTTCCAACTAGGGTCTAACTTATCCTACTCTGACCTGACATTTACAGATAGTGCAGATGGTGCGGTGATTTCGGTTGGTGGCGATGTCTTATCTGTTGTCACCTCGCAAACCGTTAGCGTTATTAACAGTGCTGCTAACTTTGTTTAATACCGACTTACAACCAAAGATATGACTTTTGTGATTAGGCTTTTAGGGACTTCCAAATAAAAAAGCATCCAAAAATCTCTTGTGGTACGTCTGTCTCAGACGTTACAGATTCAAAGGACGGGCGGGGACGCCCGTACCACAAAATGGATAGTTTATTTCTTGAAAGTCCTTTAAATGATTCTACGAATAGTCAGGAGACCCCACTCAAATAAGAGTGGGATTTTTTTTTCACATTTAAGTGCAATTTTCTTCCTATAGGACTCCTATTTGATTTTTGAAAAAAACTCGGTACACCTTAATATTCTAGAATCCCATTGCCCATTGCCTATTCCCTATTGCCTGCCTACACAAATCAGTTCACCAAATCAAACCGGATTCCCATATGACTGCTTGATGAAGAGCATTAGGATATTAGAGAGTAGTAGAATCGCTGAAACCTTGGTCTCATGAACATTACAGTAACTAGTTTTTCAATCCCTGGTCAGTATTGGCAGTGGCGAGGGCATAATATTTATTACGTAAGGGCGGGAGAAAAACATCCGCACCGCCCACCACTGTTGTTAGTACATGGTTTTGGTGCATCTACAGACCACTGGCGCAAAAACATAGCAGAATTGTCTGGTGATTTTGAAGTCTTTGCGATCGACCTTTTGGGATTTGGACGTTCAGCTAAACCCAAACTGGAGTATGGTGGTGATTTGTGGCGCGACCAACTTCATGAGTTTATTACGGAAATTATTGGTCAAAAAGCAGTTCTAGCAGGTAATTCCCTTGGTGGTTATGCTAGCTTGTGTGTTGCAGCACAACGTCCTGAATCAGCAGCGGGTTTGGTCTTACTTAATAGTGCGGGACCGTTTAGCGATAATCAGCCTTCACCGGAACCAGAAACTTTACAAACTCAAATCCAGCCCCCAAAGGTGCAAGACCAGTTGCAAAAACTCCTAGGCGACGCTGCTAAATGGATGTTCCAACAACCCCTCACTCAGTTTGTTTTGTTTCAATATATTAAACAAAAATGGGTGATTCGCCAAACTTTGGAGAAAGTGTATCTTGATAAGAGTGCTGTTACAGACCAATTAATCGAAGAAATTTATCGCCCTGCTTGCGATACTGGTGCTTTTGATGTGTTTTCATCGGTATTCAGTACTCCCCAAGGGGAAAGAGTTGATGTGTTACTTCAACAATTAACTTGTCCCCTATTAATGTTATGGGGAGAGGCTGACCCTTGGATGAATGCAAGAGAACGTTCTCAAAAGTTCCGCCGATACTATCCTCAACTCACAGAATACTTCCTCACCGCAGGTCACTGTCCCCATGATGAAGTCCCAACACAGGTCAATGCACTTTTACGAGATTGGACTTTAGCCATTAGCAATTAGCTATCAGTAATAGACATAGGCGTGAAAAAGATATCAGGGCGAACGGCCGTTCGCCCCTACCAACGCTTTCGGGATATGCATATTTAATTTCCACGCCTATGTCTAATTAATAATCTTGTGGGATGGGCGTCTCGCCCGTCCTCAATGTCGGCTATGGTGATTGACAAAATTTGATGTGCTTTTCCGTACAATTACTCTACTTGTCCTCTGAAAGAGGGAATAAATTGTAAAGTGTATTACTGCCTGAAGCTGTCACTGCTTGTTAGTAGTGACGAAGTCGGGTTTACTGAGTTATCTAATTATCAGGTCGGCGATCGCTATTCCCAAACACAACCAGCAATTATGATGACCAACTTTAAATTTTAAAGTGAATCTAAAAATAAGACGTTTTCTTTGTTCACAGAAGCGTCTGGGAATCAGTACTGCGTAACCAAAATAATTAGAACTGTCAGTTGGAGTCAGCAGGTATTAGTGTTGACTCATATTTTTATTGACTTACTGAAACTGTTATGACACAACTACAAGATAAAACCCCGGATAATCAGAACAATACAACACCTGAATACAAAAGCATTGTCTTTATAGATAAAGCAGTTCCAGATTATGAAAGTCTGATAGCAGGATTGCGATCGGACACACGAGTTGTTCTCCTTGAACCTACAGAAGACGGAGTTGTAAAAATCACGGAGTCTTTACAGGGAGGTTTATATGACTCTGTCTACATTGTGTCCCACGGTCAAGAAGGTGACTTACAACTGGGGTCAACGCACCTGAATGGAACTACCTTACTAAACTATAGTGACCAGTTGCAGCTTTGGGGAAATGCTTTAACTGATGATGCGGATATTCTCCTTTATGGTTGTAATGTAGCAGGCGGACAAATCGGTGAAGCTTTTATAGAACAATTAAGTCAACTGACGGGAGCGGATGTTGCTGCGTCTGACGATTTGACTGGTAGCAACCTGTTAGGGGGTGATTGGGATTTAGAAAAGACGACAGGAATCATTGAGTCACCTCAAGCTTTTCAGCCAGCAACCACTAGCAATTACAGGTCGATTTTAGCAGGATTGCCTTTTGCTGAAGCTGTAAACTATCCTGTGGGTTTCAATCCCAGTTCTGTTGCTGTTGGGGATTTTAATAAAGACGGTAAGATTGACCTGAGTGTTGTTCTTAGAGGTGGTAACAGCGATACAGCACTTTTAGGGAATGGTGATGGTACTTTTGGAACCCCGAACAACAATGGTGTGGGATCGCAGCCCTATTCTGGGATTGTGGCTGATATCAACGCCGATGGCAATTTTGATATGATTGTTGCGGGACACGGTTCTCAAGGTGTTGGTTTCGTGTTTGGTAATGGGGCTGGGGGTTTTGGCGTTGCTACCATTTTGACATTAAATAATAGCACGTATCCGCAAGTTCGTCCTAATGCTGTTGCTGTTGGTGATTTTAATGGTGATAGTACGCTGGATGTAGTCACCGCAAACGATGTTAGCAACAATGTCTCCGTATTATTACTAGGTGTTGACCCGCAAACCCATTCACTTAGCTTTCAGCCTCCGGTAAAATACTTTGGTGTGGGAAATACTCCCTATGCGATCGCTGTCGGTGACTTCAACAAAGACAATAAACTAGACCTAGTTACTGCAAACTATAACAGCAATAATATTTCGGTGCTGTTGGGTAACGGTGATGGTACTTTTCAAGCTGCTAATAACATTAATGTAGGAACAAACCCCTCTTCCATCGCTACTGGTGACTTTGATAAAGACGGTAATCTTGACTTTGCGATCGCTAACTATGGTTCCAATGATATTTCCGTACTCTTGGGTAATGGTAGTGGAGGCTTTGGAACTGTAAATAACATCCCCTTGGGTACAGGGGTAAACAATCCATCTTCTGTTGTTGTCACAGACTTTAATGGAGACGGTCAATTAGACCTTGCTACCGCAAACAAAAACTCCAACAATGTTTCAATACTACTGGGTAATGGCGACGGTACTTTTGCAGAACCAGTCAACTTGAGTGTAGGAGAAAATAGCTTACCTGTTAACCTTAGCGTAGGCGACTTTAATGGTGACAACAAGCCCGATTTAGTAACAGCAAACTTTAACACCAATAATGTTTCGGTGTTGTTGAACCAGTTCAACTATGCACCAGTTAATACAGTTCCGTTGGAAGTTCAAAGTACTAATGCTAACACTCCACTGATATTTAATACAGCCCAAGGTAACTCCATCAGTACAAGCGACCCAGATGCAGGAAACCAACCAGTACAAATCACACTCACTGCTACAAATGGTACTATCACTTTAAGTGCTATTACTGGCTTGACTTTTGAGACTGGTACCAATGGTGCTGCTACCATGACCTTTACTGGTACCCTAACTGATATCAATGCTGCTTTGGAAGGGATGAGTTTTCTTCCCTCAGAGAACTACTCTGGTGACGCTAGTATCACTATTACAACAAATGACCAAGGGCATACAGGAGGCGGTGAAGCTTTAACAGATACTGACACGGTTAACATCAAGATTACCCCAGTTGTGAGTATAACAGCATTTGATGCCACAGCTGCGGAATCGGGTGGTGACACTGGGACTTTCCGTATCAGTCGCACTGCTACAAACGGTGATTTAACAGTGTTTTTTACTATTGATGGTACAAGCACTGCGGGTCCAGGGGACTATATTCTCAGTCAAGGTTCATCGGTGGTCATTCCTGATGGACAAAGTTCAGTGGATATTACCCTGACCGCCATTGATGACATTACCTCTGAAATTGATGAAACTGTACGGCTAAATTTGTCCGGTGGCGATGGTTATGGCATTCATAGTGTAGATAACAATGCCACGGTTACTATTGTTGCAAATGATACTATACAATACAGTGTTTCCAACAATATACCAAGTGTGACTGAAGGTAACACTGGCAAGTTAACAACTACCTTTGTCGTTACTCGCAGTGGCGGTATTGGTGTCGCTAGTACGGTAAACTATACCATAGGTGGAACTGCAACTCTTGACAGTGATTACAACAACATTTTAATCTCAGGAAACCTAACAACCAATCTGACAGGAACTTTAAACTTTGCTGTTGGGGAACAACAGAAGCTCATTACTATTGATATTTTGGGTGACACCATATTTGAAAGTAACGAAAATATTACACTCACCCTCTCTAATCCTAATTTAACAGACCCTCCAGAAAGTTCCATAATTACGACGAATACAGCTGCGGTCACCATCGTCAATGATGATAAACCAAATATCACTATTGGTGATGTCATCATTAATGAAGGTGAAACTGCTAATTTTACCGTCAATTTATCCGCTGCTAGTAACCAAAGCATTACAGTATCCTATGCTACTGCTGCTGGTACTGCTACAAGTGGTGATTACACGACTGCTACGGGAACAATCACCTTTAATCCAGGAGAGACGACAAAAACAATTAGTGTCGCCACTACGGATGACACAATATCGGAAGAGACGGAAACCTTCTTTGTTAACCTTAGCAATGCTAATGGTGCCACTATCTCTGATGGACAGGGTGTTGCAACAATTAACGACAATGACCCTCTACCCACCATGCGCGTGGGTGATGACTTTACCCTGACTGAGGGTGGGATTGCTAATTTCACTGTGACTCTGTCTGCGGTCAGTGGTCGAACAATTACAGTCAATTACGCGACAGCGGATGGTACGGCTACTCTATCTGATAGTGATTACACTCCTGTTGCGGGAACACTCACCTTCGCTCCAGGGGAAACAACAAAAACAATCAGTGTCGCCACTACTAACGATACTAAATCTGAGGATACGGAAACACTGATATTCAATATTGCTGATGCCGTTGGCGCTACTATCGTTGATAGCCAAACTGTAGCAACAATTAATGATGACGACCCTCTACCCACCATGCGCGTGGGTGATGATTTTACCTTAATTGAGAGTGGGATTGCTAATTTCACCGTAACTCTGTCTGCTGCTAGTGGTCGAACAATCACAGTTAACTATGGTACGGCGGATGGTACGGCAACTCTAGCCGATAATGATTACACTTCTGTAGCTGGAACACTCACCTTCAATCCAGGAGAAACAACAAAAACAATCAGTGTCGCTACCACCGGAGATACTAAAGTTGAAGGTGCAGAAACACTTTTGTTTAATATTGTCAATGCGGTTGGGGCAACTATCGTTGATAACCAAACTGTGGCAACAATTGACGATTTGCCCATTATGAGAGTGGGTGACGACTTTACCTTAACTGAGGGTGGGACTGCGAATTTCACCGTAAGTCTATCTGCGGCTAGCACTCAAACAATCACAGTCAACTATGCAACTGCAGATGGTACGGCAACTGTAGCTGATAATGATTACACTTCTGTGGCTGGAACACTCATCTTCGCTCCAGGAGAAACGACGAAAACAATCAGTGTCGCTACCACTGGAGATACTAAAGTTGAAGGTGCAGAAACACTTTTGTTTAATATTGCTGGTGCGTCTGGTGCCATTGTCGTCGATAGCCAAACTGTGGCGACAATTAACGATTCACCGACGATGCGAGTGGGTGATAACTTTACCCTCACAGAGGGTGGTATTGCTAACTTTACTGTGACTCTATCTGCTGCTAGTAATCAAATCATCACAGTCAACTATGGGACGGCGGATGGTACAGCAACTTTAGCTGATAATGATTACACTTCTGTGGCTGGAACACTCACCTTCGCTCCAGGAGAAACGACGAAAACAATTAGTGTTGCTACCACTGACGATACCAAAGCTGAGGCTAACGAAACATTTGTATTCAATATTGCTGCTGCTTCTGGTGCCACGATCGCTGATAGCCAAACTGTGACTACAATTTATGACAATGATAGCACTACAGGCGGTGGAACTGTTAATGGTTCATCTGGTTCTGATAATTTAACAGGAACGACTGGGAACGATTCTATGTTGGGTGGAGATGGTAATGATACGTTAGCTGGTGGGACTGGAGACGATATACTTTGGGGCGCTGGCGGTAACGATTTTCTCCGAGGCGGTACTGGTAATGATACTCTAAATGGCGGTTTAGGTAGTGATACATTCGTTCTCGCCAGGGGAGAAGGTAAGGATACTATAAATGACTTTAAGCTGAGTGAAGGCGATCGCATTGGTCTGACTGGTGGTTTGACATACTCCAATTTGTTCCTACAATCGTCAGGTAACCACACTATTATTTATGCCACGTCTCCTTTTGAAGAACTCGCCACTTTAATCAACGTTCCAAAATCAAGCTTGAACTCCAGCCATTTTGTCATTGTTTAACTACTTTTATCTTGTGGCGTCTCCGCTTGTTTTTATTAGCGGGCTAGAAGCCCGCACCACAAGAATTGATTTTTTTATACAAGATTTTGACATCTTTTTCTGTTGCGATCGCGGCTTGAAACAAAGGTACATATTCTAGAAGTCTTATGTATCAAGAATTTTTCTATAAAGGTTCAATTCAACAACACGGATATAAAAGCAATATTTAATACTAGTGAGAAGGCTTTCATACCGCCAACAAAGTTGTATATTTGCGGTATGAGGATAAAGAAAGGATAAAACATGATTGACTTCAGCCTCACTCAAGAACAGCAGATGTTGCAGTCACAAGCGCGTGACTTTGCTCAAAAAGAGATTCAGCCTATTGTTCGGATAATCGAAGAGTCGAAGAATCCAGAGATGGAACCTTGGGATTTCTGCAAACACGTGTTCCACAAGGGGGCTGAATTGGGGTTTACATCCTTGATGCTCCCACAAGAGTTAGGAGGTGTGGGTAAAAAGTGCATAGATTTGGCTTTAGTGTTGGAAGAAATAGGCGCTGTTGATGTCAGCATAGCTTGTAGTTACTTCAATCTCACTGCAGCGATGTCACTGTTTGTCACTAGGGTTGCAACCGATGAACAGCAAAAACGAATACTATCCTTTGTTAATACCGGAGCACCACATTTATTCAGCGCTGCTGAGAGTGAACCGAATGTCGCTACCTCCGATTTGTTTTGTCCAATCCCAGACTCCAATATTGGGATGAAAACTGTTGCGGTACGCGATCGCAATGCATACATCCTCAACGGTACAAAATCTTCCTTAGTCACAAATGCTGGGATTGCTGATGCTTACTTCATCATCGCCCGTACAGCTTTGGATAAACCATTACGGGAAAGCTTATCCATCTTCTACGTTCCAGCAGACACCCCCGGTATCAAATTTGGTAAAAAGACAGAGATGATTGGCTGGAAAGCCTCTCATCATGCTGAGATTTGCTTGGATAACGCACCAGTCCCAGTGGAGAATCTGATTGGACAAGAAGGAGAAGCAGCAAAACTTCTGATGTTGCTACCAGAAGTCGCTATTGGACTAGCAGCTTCCTATGTTGGTTTAGCTCGTGCTGCTTATGAGTATGCTTTGAATTATGCCAAGCAAAGGGTTAGTTGGGGTCGTCCCATTATTGAACATCAAGCAGTTGCTTTAAAATTAGCTGATATGATGATTAACACCCAGGCTGCACGACTGATGGTGTGGGATGCTGCTTGTAGAGCAGAAAGTTCTCCCCAACTTGCTGCTACAGTGAAAGCACCAGCCGCCAAGACTTTTGCAGTGGATGTAGCTATCAAAAACGCACAAACAGCCGTTGAAATTCTAGGAGGCTACGGAGTCACGAAAGAGTCTTTAGGTGGGAAATTCCTTACGGATGCAACTATCGGCTATTCTTGTGACTTTACACGGGAACTCCTGCGTCTTGGTATCGTGAACTTTATGTAAAGAATCGGGGTGTGGGGTGTGGGGGAGCTATTAACTGTTAACTTTTTTAACGACAACGCGACCATTTTCAACAACAGTACGGTTTTTGGTCGTAGTGCGATCGCCTTTAGGTTGAGCGTCAGCACACTGCTTTTGATGTTGGATGTTATTTTCCTGTTGTTGACTAAGAGTCGTTACAGCACAACAGGCGGAGGTTGGAACAGACATATTCAGTATTTTGAACTTTATTTCTATTATCTCTCATTTGCTTCTAGTGCGATCGGCTTAACATGGTATTTTAGAAGTTGTAGCTTTTGATGTTGACAAAATTGGCAACAGTTCCCTCACTTGCTTCTATCAATGAGTTGGAATTAGCGGCGCGGTTGGGAGTAGCCCTGCTAGCAGGTGGAGTGATTGGGATGGACAGAGAACTCAGAGGAAAAGCAGCAGGGATTAGAACCTACATACTCGTGAGCTTGGGTTCGGCTTTTTTTATACTGATACCAATTCAGCTTGATCTCGTTAGACAAAATGCAGATGCTTTTAGTCGTGTCCTTCAAGGTATTATTACAGGTATTGGTTTTGTTGGTGGTGGTGTTATTCTACACAAATCAACAGACCATTCTGAAGATGCGACTGTCAAAGGTTTAACTTCTGCTGTTGCTATTTGGATTGCTGCTGCTTTGGGAACCACGGCTGGCTGTGGTTTGTGGCGATTGGCGTTGATAGGCGCGGGGCTTTGTTTTTTTGTTCTGCGGGTGCTAAAACAATTAGAAAGCTAATAGACAGATTTGTTGTCAGGTTGATAGTGGTTAGTGGTTAGTTGATAGTTGATAGTTGTTAGTTGTTAGTGGGAAAGAGAGCTTCTTCATTGAGATATTTAATGCACAAAACATAATATTTGTCAAGCTTTAAGAATCGTGAGAAAAGTCTTAGAATTTACCTTAACCTCTAACGGATGACTTAAAGCATACTGGACTGCTATATCTGTAGTGGTAACTTAATATTTTAGTCAGCCATGACCTGCTTCGTCTGCGGACAACAAAAAATTCTCCACTGCGATCGCACTAGCAAAGAAATTCAGAAATTTTGGGGTCTTGGGAGCAAGCAGGTATTGACTGGGAACTGTGACACACCTGCTCAACGTCATCAATTGATATCAAGACTGGTGAACGGCGTTTCGCGATTGCACGCACAGGAGAGTAGCT
Organism: Scytonema sp. PMC 1070.18; assembly: GCA_035967975.1. GTDB lineage: Bacteria > Cyanobacteriota > Cyanobacteriia > Cyanobacteriales > Nostocaceae > Scytonema. The sequence continues at coordinate 4,584 of JAWQFQ010000232.1, read as the reverse complement.
GGCACGCGAGTCAAGGTATATTTCCAGTATATAGTAGCACAGTAGTCAGTCATGAACCAGGTAATAACCGAAAAGTAAAAATGACCAAAAACTAACGAGTCCGGGCTGTGGAACCGATGCCATTATTGGCTCATAAGTTTAATATATTTTCAAAGAAAATAATGTATCGGTGTCAGCCTCTAAAGTTAGAAGTTAGTGAGTGCTGGATAAAATGGCTTTGCTACTAACAACTGATTCTCTTGATTGCAATCAACTCAGAAAGCACATCAATTCGAGTCATCCCAACTTTTTGATTGAAGGAGTTGCTTTTTAACCAACAATATTAAGCAAGTTAACAATACTAAATGGAGTTGCAATTTTATGGACTTGTATGGTGATGCACTAAATATCCTCAAAGAAACGAGTCGAACGTTTTACATCCCAATCATTCGTTTACCGCTTGGGTTACAAGAAGCTGTTGCATCAGCTTACCTGTGTTTGCGGGCGATCGACGAGATAGAAGACCATTCAGAATTGGATAACCTCACTAAAGCAAAACTTTTGCGAACGATTAGCTTAACATTACAAGCAGGGGTGGATGGCTTTGCTGTAGATGCTTTCCATACTGGACTCAGCAGCCACGAGCATTTATTACCAGAGGTTTCACTCCGGATTCGAGAATGGTCGATACTTGCACCTGTAACCATAGCACCTCGGATTTGGGATGCAACAGCAGCAATGGCGGACCGAATGGCTTACTGGGCGGAACGGAATTGGACAATTCATACTGAATCTGATTTAGACCGCTATACATTTGGAGTTGCTGGTGCTGTTGGCTTGTTGCTTTCAGACCTCTGGGCTTGGTATGATGGTACCCAAACTAACCGTACACAAGCGATTGGTTTTGGTCGGGGATTGCAAGCGGTGAATATCCTTCGCAATCACATGGAAGATTTGGGACGTGGAGTAAATTTCTACCCACAAGGCTGGAGTACAGAGAAATTGCACCAATACGCCCGTCGCAATCTGGTGCTAGCTGATGCCTATGTTAGCGCCCTTCCGGAAGGTCCGGCGTTGGACTTTTGTCAAATTCCTTTGACTTTGGCATATGGTACTCTTGATGCTCTAGCAAATGGCAAACAAAAACTCAGCCGCAGTGATGTGATTGCACTGATTAACCAATTGTCTCAAACAAGTAGGTAAAATCCTCATTCACCAGAGCGCTATAATATAGAATACCCAAGCAACAAAAACTCAAGTTTTGTTTAGGTCTGTTTTTAGCGTTTGAGGTTTTGCTTAATTATGCTCCTCACACACACTCACACTTTTATCTTTTCAAAACTCAAACAGGAATTCTGTGATATTTATAAAGATTTATTTCCTTTTTCTAGAGGATAACCTAATTTTTGCCAAGCAATACAGCCACCTTGAAGGTTATAAACATTTTGGTAGCCTTGCTTTACTAACCATTTTGCAACTGGAAAGCTGAGATTTCCGGACCTACAAGTAATAACAATCTGTTGGTGTTTGGAGATTTCTTGGAGAACGCGATCGCGATTCATTCTTAGCGCTCCCGGTATATGCCCCATCAAATATCCTAACCAACTTCGTACATCAACAACAATAAATTGAGATTGGTACAATTTTAGTTGCAAAGGGGTTAATATTTTAACGCATGGCAACAATCGGGCAGTCATCATTTGCATCTGCCTATCTCCACGTCGTGTTGTTTAATTTTAACCAATATAGTGATATAGTTATATTAGCAGTATAATATTTTTTAAGCAAAGAATAATTTACATAATTCAATATAACGGATAATCAATGAGCGGCATTCGCTTATACCCTTTTGCATGGGAATAAACAACAGATGACAATACTGCTCGGTTAGCAGTGCTAGACTCGTTTTTATCCCCCCAGCCCCCCTTAAAAAGGGGGGTTTGAAGCCCTGCTTGACAAGGGGGGTTGGGGGGATCAAGCCAAAACCTACGTAGTATTGCAACAGATGAGGGATTCAGCTATACTTTGCACGGGAATAAACTGAGCATTTGACGTGGCTAGGATCTATTAGCCATAAGCTATTGGCTCTTAGCTGAAAGCTGAAGTGCTGACCGCTCATAGTATAGAATCTATGAACTATAAGTTTTTAGCTCTTGGCTGATACGCGATGTGCTGAGCGCTCAAAATATATCTTTGCAATTGCCTTGACTAACTCATCAGGTTCTACGGGTTTAGTGATATGATGTTGAAAACCGGCGGTGATGGCTTGTTGTTGGTTGAATTCCCCTGTATAAGCGGTGAGAGCGATCGCAGGAATTTCCCCTCCTTGCTCTGAGTTTCTGCTTCTCACCTGTCGCATGAGGGTATAACCATCAATGTCTGGCATCCCAATGTCGCTTATCAGCACATCTGGTTGCCATTTGTCAAGTATATCTAACGCTTTTATTGCAGAGATAGCAGTTCTCACGGTTGCGCCAGACTGTAAGAGTATGACTGTGGCTAAGTTCAGCATATCAGCTTCGTCGTCTACAACTAAGATTTGCAGACCGGAAAGAGGAGTGTCTCCCGACTTGAGTGGAGTGGAGTTGTGGGGAGATGCTTCTTCATTGAGAACTTTGGATTCAGGACGCTTGCGGAGGGGAAGTGTAACGGTAAACGTCGCGCCCATCCCTTCACCGGGACTTTCTGCGTGGACAACTCCGCCATGCAATTCCGTTAAATGACGAACAATGGCGAGACCCAATCCCAACCCACCAAAGCGACGTGTTGTCTTACCATCAGCTTGACGGAAGTTATCAAATACGTGTGGGAGAAAATCTGGTGTAATTCCAATACCCGTATCTTTGACTTGAATTTGAGCATCCGTACCAACTTGCTGTAACCGAACTTCTATCTGTCCACCTGCGGGGGTAAATTTAACAGCATTTGATAACAAGTTCCAAATCACTTGTTGGAGACGATTAGTATCTCCTAATACACCTTCGATACGAGGTTCCAAAATAGTTTGGATGTGAATGTTTTTTGCTTCCGCTGCCAATTGCACTGTTTCTAAAGCAGCTTCAATGGTGGTGACTAAATTCACTGGACAGATATTCAATTTCATTTTACCCTGCAGGATGCGCGAGACATCAAGTAAGTCATCAATTAATTGGGTTTGCAATTTGGCATTACGCTCGATAGTCTTTAAAGCAGCAGACATTGCTTCTTCGTCAAACTTACGAGATTGCAACAGTTGTGACCACCCTAAGATGGGATTGAGGGGCGATCGCAATTCGTGGGACAATACTGCTAGAAACTCATCTTTAATACGGTTAGCAACTTCAGCTTCCTCTCGTGCGATGCGCTCGCGAGCGAGGGATTGTTCCAATACCGCCTCTGTTTCCTTAATTTCGGTAATATCTGGACTTGTCCCCACATAACCAAGGAACTCCCCAGAGGAGCTCAAGCGAGGGAGCGCATAGGACTCCAACCACCGATATTCCCCATCACTCCGTTTAACCCGAAGCTGCGCCCGGAAGGGTTTGCGTTCTTTTAAAGCTTCCAAGAAGACAGACACATACGGTTCCTCGTCCTCTGGATGGATGCTCGCACACCAGCCAAAACCTAAAACTTCCTCTAGGCTCTTGCCAAAAAAATCTAAATATGCTTTATTGACAAACTCACATTTCCCCTCAGCGTTGTCAATCCAAATCAGAACAGGTGCGCTCTCAGCCAGCAGACGGAACTTTTCCTCACTCTCACATCGCGCTTCTTCTGCTTGTTTACGAGATGTAATATCTGTCGAAAACATAGAAATTCCACTTGCAGAAGGATATACCCGATTTTCAAACCAGCGATTCCATACAGGATAAAAATACTCAAACTGGACAACTTGTTGTAGAGCAACAGCTCGATTAAGTTCAGTATAGAACTGAGTTCCAACTAAATCAGGAAAGACTTCCCAAAGTTTCTTACCTAACAAATCGTCCTTTCGCAGTCCAGACAATTCCTCAGCCCTAACATTTACGTAGACGTAGCGCCAGTCAGCGTCATAAACGACAAAAGCATCAGAAATACTAGACAAGATAACTTCCAAGTTTTCCTTGGCTGTCTCCGCTTCAATTCGCAATTCCCGTTCCCACTGCTTTGTCTGTTGTCGCAATTGTGCCATTTTCAGGTTAGCTTCAACCCGTGCGAGCAGTTCCCGTGCTGAAAACGGCTTAATTAAGTAGTCATCTGCCCCTGCTTCAAGCCCCTCCACCTTTGCTTCTTCTCCAGCCCGCGCCGACAGCAGAATCACCGGGACTTCTTTTGTTTTCTCCTGTACTCGTAACTCCCGCAGCAACCCAAAGCCATCTAATCCTGGCATCATTACATCAGATAGTACCAAATCCGGCGGACGGTCGCAAGCAAACGCCAAAGCCTCTAAACCATCCGCCACCACTTCCACTTCATAACGCCGCTCAAGCAACCTCTTGACATAATCGCGCATATCTGCATTATCCTCTACCAAGAGAATGCGAGGAGTAGAGGGGGTAGGGGGTAGGGGAGCCAGTTGAGTGGGCGGGTTTTCCCATCTGGTGAGACTGGCGTTGTTGGGTATAGTAGATTCCCCACACCCCACAC
>JAWQFQ010000231.1:0-15252 GCA_035967975.1 Scytonema sp. PMC 1070.18 | reverse complement strand
GAGGGGGGGAGGGGGTGTTTTTTTATCTGGGCTAATAATTGTTTAATTTGTATAGCTGAGAGTCAACTTAACTCTTGTGGGATGGGCGTCTCGCCTGTTCTGCTGTGCCTGTAGGGTAGTTTTAAGTGGGATAATTAACGACAGGAGGGTCGGCTGGTAAGACAGTTTGCCAATTGGTTTTAAAAACTCTTTTGGGTGGCTGAGTATATTCAGAAACTGCTCGATTGGATGCAGGTGCAGGTTGGCGACTGGCTGCTTGCTTGAGCCATTGGGCGTAATTGTCAGGGGAATCGACGTAGACATCTGCTTGCATCAGAGCAAAGTAAGTACCGCTAAATTCGGAATCCTTCAACAGATATTTACCAAGGCGAGTCGGAATAAACTGAAAGTCAATGGGGCGATCGGGGATAATGTCCTGCTTGACGCGAAACTCAGGGACATAAAAACCGTGGAGAACATCCTTCGATTGTAACAACAGACGAGCACGCCGATTAACTGGTAAGTGTAATTCGGTACTCGTCACATTCTCTTTTGGATAACGGAAAGTCCAAGACCACTGCTTAGCGATTACCTCAATTGTTTCAGCAGATTCAGTATTAGTATCAGCATTAGTGGTATCAGCAGCAACTGTTTCGGCATAGGCAGGTTCTCCCCCTAAAGGCATATGCAGATGCCCTAGTATTTGCGTCGGACCTGCAAGATCCATGCTATTATAGATGTAAAAACTATAACCAGCAATCACTAAGACTAATACAATTGGGGTAATTGTCCAAAGAGCTTCTATTCTAATATCTCCTCTGGAGGGATGACCCTCTCTGTAGTCTCCCTTGGGTGCTCGACAGGTAACAATTGAATAACTTATCATGCCGATAATCCCAAGAAAGAGGATCGAACTCAGCATGACCATAAAGCTAAATATGTTGTCCACCCGTTGTGCATCTGTGGTGGCTTGAACGGGTAACCAAGAGTATGACCAAATTGCCATCCAATAACTGATGACGATAATGATCGCCACACCAATAGCTAATACTATATATTCTAAAATTCTCAACATAAAAACTTTCGCGATCGCAACTCTACATGAACAAGGGCTTTTTCTTTGGTTTATTCAAGGAGTGTATTAGGATTTTTTCCTTCCCGTAGCAAATGGGCGGCTGTGTTGTGAACTCCAAACTCGCTTCCTAAATGTCCTCCTAGTGTTCCATGAACATATAAGATACCCAGTAGGGCAATACCAGCAAGCAAGTACAGCCATTGTACCTGTCTAACCTTATTTTTGCGCCAACGGTAACGCTGCAATCCCCGCCAGCCAGTCATAGCAAAGATGATTGCCAACAACAAAATACCTCCTAAACCATGCAAGAGCATAGTCTCGCCAGGACTTAGACCCCAATCACTCGTTACACCAGGTGGAGGATCTGCCAACACAAGCTCAAAAAAACCTGCTGCTACTGTCAAAGGTGTAATGACTGCACAAGCAAGCATATTATACCAGCCAACGTCATAAAAGCCAGAGCGGATGGCTGTGAGAGATAAAAATTTCAGGATTGGTTTTTCTAGGGGAAAAAATGTGCCTGCAATGTCAAAAATAATAGCAATAATGAACAAACCTAGAGTGAGATGTACCAAATTTGGATGTAATGGAATCTCATAGGGTAATCTGTTAGCTCCCAAATCAAACCACAAACGCTGGTAGAGTTGCGAGTTCATTGAATAACCCCCTGCTTCATAGCTTGCACAACTGGCTCGACGTGCAGCCCGTATACCCAAAATAGCTTGCTACCAAGATATACCTGAAGCGATACCAAACAAAGCAAAAATGTCGCTACACCTAAATATGCAGGCGGTACCTTTAAAGGGTTACGGGCTCGAATCACAAACCGCCAAGCTGTGATACCAACAAATAAGGCTGATAGTGACCAGCCGATAATTGTATGATAAGTCAGTGTTTGCTGAGCAGCTTCGTAAGGTCTTGCCAAACCTGCTTCCAATTGACCGATAATTATAGCGAAGAAAATAGCACTTGAGGCGACAAACATATTCCAAAAACTCACCTCAAATAAACGATGATTGCGGGTTAAATATCCTACTACATCGCAAACGAAGGAAAAAAACACCATTGCAATCACAAAATGAACAATAATGGGGTGGAGTGGGTCGGGGTAAGGAAGATTCTCACTGTTAAGAGATATAACAGACATTTTGAAGATAGGGGTGTAGGGGTGTAAGGGTGTAAGGGTGTAGGGGGAAAAAACTGTCATGTGTTATTGGTGTACGCAGTTCATGAGTATGTTTGAGTAAAATTTGTACTTTCTCGCGTTCTCAAATTCTTGAGAAGATTTTCACTGAAAACACAAAAAGAGACTGCAGATTCGCAAACTCTCTTTCATGTTTACCCTTTAATTTGTGTATTTTATTTCAGTCTCCATATAACTATTGGCTGAAAATGTCCCTAAATGAATCTATCTTAAGATTGAAATATATAAGAAAAGTTAAAATTTATGTAAGCATTCAGCATTCAGCATTCAGCATTCAGCTTTTTTGCGTATTTGTATTCTCAAATGTCTAGTTACCTGACTACAATATCCCATTTTTTGATTGCTGACGGCTAATATACAATTCTCTTCAATTTATAAGAATTGCAACAGACAGAAACCCGCTTTCTTTAAGAAACTGGGTTTCTCAGCCTTCACTGACATCTTGCAGCATTCTCAACAAGACCTCAAAAACCGGGTTTCTAAACGAAAAATTAAGCTTTTCTAGTGTTGTCATTCTCAAGAAACCCGGTTTTTAGCCCTGGTGCAAGATATAAGTTCATGGAGGATTTAGGATTACCATAACTTAATGCTAGGATTAATTGTTTCTTCCTATACCTCACAGATATAAGAATTGCTATGCTTTTAGCGGTCAGCACCTCAGCTATCAGCTTTCAGCCGATAACTTATAGCTAATAGATCCCAGCTACATCAAACGCTCAGTTTATTCCTGTGCAAAGTATATTTCCGTCATCAGCAGAATAAAGACTTCCGTTTCCCTTGCATATTTTTTTTTGTTGACATACCTATTAATACTTTATAAACTCAATTATGAAATAAAAATGAAATTTTTATCTAACTTGAGAAAGAGCCTATTTATTTATTCCAAGAGATAGAAGGAATTCATTGCTCTTTTTTTAAAATTAGAATTGAATACATAAAAAGTAAAAAATCATTATAGTGTTTGTGTTTCAGCAAAAAACTTCATCAAATTTAATTTATTGAAAATAGTATAAATGTAGTAATAACAGAGCATTAACTAAACTTTCATCGTTAGCAAATAATCAACTTTTATCCAAATAGTAAGTAAAGGAGAATTATTCTCATGAGTACATCAAGTCCTGAAGTTGTTGTTATAACTGGTGCTTCAGCCGGGATTGGACGCGCAACGGTTCGCGCATTTGCTAAGCGTGGAGCGTATATTGGACTCGTTGCTCGCAGTCAAGATGGACTGGAAGCTGCGCGTCAGGAAGTTGAAGCGGCTGGTGGAAAGGCTATAGTACTACCCACAGATGTTTCCGATCCCAATCAAGTAGAGGCGGCTGCAGCAGCAGTTGAAAAGGAATTCGGACGTATTGATATTTGGGTGAATGATGCAATGGCGTCTATTTTGTCACCTTTTATAGATATCAAACCAGAAGACTTTCGACGCGTTACTGAAGTCACTTACCTAGGATACGTCTATGGCACAATGGCGGCACTACGACGCATGAAACCACGGAATCGTGGGACAATTGTACAAGTGGGTTCTGCTCTTGCCTATCGCTCTATTCCTCTTCAGTCAGCATATTGCGGTGCAAAAGCAGCAATTCGAGGTTTTACTGATTCGTTGCGTACTGAATTACTTCACGATCGCAGCAATATCAGAATCACAATGGTACAAATGCCTGCAGTTAATACGCCACAATTTAACTGGATTAAAAACAATATGCCTCACAAATCGCAGCCCGTTCCGCCGATTTTTCAACCAGAGGTTGCTGCTGAGGCAATATATTGGGCGGCGCATCACAATCGTCGCGAACTCTATGTGGGCAGATCGACAGTGCAGGCAATTTTAGGTAATAAAGTTGCTCCCGGACTGCTTGATCGCTACCTTGCTTCATCAGGATACAGCAGTCAGCAAACCAATGAACCGGAAGAACAAGATCGTCGTAATAACCTATGGGAAGCATTACCAGGAGAAGATTATGGCGCACACGGTAGATTTGATAGTAAATCTGAAGATTGGAGCCCCCAACTGTTAGCCACTGAAAATCAAGATTGGCTGATGTTGGCATTGGGTACTGGTGTTGCTTGTGTAGCTCTTGGAGCTTATTTGGGGTATCAAGCAAAATCTCAGAAGTCTATTGAGGAGGACGATGAGAACATCCCTGACTCAGCAATTAGAAGAGAAATGATGAAACAGGTCAATCAAGACAGTAAAAGCAACCAGTTGAAAGTTTTAGCGGGACTGGCTCGTATGGCTTGGAATGCATTCACAGCGGAACCGAAAAGTCCCCGTAAGATTACAGAAAGTTTAGAAACACATTAAGAAACATGGGGTATGGGATGTGGGGTAGTTGAATATCGGGCAGAAGCTGCTCTTAGATTGAGTGATAACCGCGACTCTGCAATCGAAGATATCCTGAAAAACTCTGGGGTACAAGGGTTGGCTGTGGATGGGGACACTTCAGCAGTTCAAGAAGCAGTTGATCTGCACCTCAGACTGCTAGCTAATTATCTCATTAATGGAAATGGTGCATATTTACCTGGTGGACGAACGGGTGGTAAAAACAGTACGACCGATTCTAACACTGCTGCGATTGGAGCTATTACACTAGCCTATGTGAGGAATCGCATTTGCGCGCCCCGTGATATGAGTGCAGGTGCTGCTATAGCACTCCGGGCTGCTGCCGATAAAGTGTTGGCATCACTCTACTGAGTAGCAAGGGTTTGAGGTATAGTCAGTCAGGGTTTGATTATTTTCCTCACACTCCTATTTGAAATACCCTCTCAGACTGCCATATCTTCTGTATCTAACTCTACAGGAATACCACTGCGAATCAATTGAGAAAATTTTCATTTGGAACCCTCAGAGTTAACGATATCCTAGAACAACATGACGGGTAATTCGCTAAAAGGAATCACATATTGTGCTCCTATATTGCGTTCCAATATCTTAATTGCCGCCTCATGATATTCCTGCCCACCGCTAGAAGCACAACCATCAGATACTACAAACGTCTCAAATCCAGCATCAAATAGTCCCAAAGCTGTAGCCATCACACAAGCGTCTGTATCAACCCCACACACTGCGACTGTAGTAATAGCATTTCTTTGCAGGGATCGGAGCAGGGCAGGCGACATCGGAGAATATGAAGGCTTATCAAACGTCTTGCTGACAACGGGACTTAAGATTGCGGAAAGCTCCGTTTCTTGTCCAGATACCATCTCGTTCCAGCTCAATTGACGTGAGAAATTAGGATTCCGGTTAAAAAAGCGAGTTGCCCACACCTGATAAAAATGAACCGCAAAGACGCAAAGGACACAAAGAGAAGAATGGGAGAAATTCATTTCCCACTAACAACTAACAACTAACAACTAACAACTAACCTAGTAAAATCTATGTCTACCAAAATTACAGGCTTGATTGCACGTGATATTCGTTTCCCTACTTCTCGGACTCTTACGGGTTCGGATGCAACGAATAGTGCTCCTGATTATTCGGCGGCTTATGTGATCTTAAAAACGGATCGCTCGGATGGTTTGGAGGGTCATGGTATGACTTTTACTATTGGGGAGGGTAATGATATTTGTGTTGCTGCTGAGAAGGCTTTGCGTCATTTAGTTGTCGGATGCACTCTGGAATCTTTCACGGAAAATATGGGGGAATTTTGGAAGCATATTACTAGTGATAGCCAATTGCGTTGGCTCGGTCCGGAAAAGGGTGTTATTCATTTAGCAACGGCTGCTGTTGTTAATGCTGTGTGGGATCTTTTTGCGAAGGTGGAGGAGAAGCCGCTCTGGAGGCTTTTATCTGATATGTCGCCAGAAGAACTTGTTCGCTGTATTGATTTCCGTTATATTACTGATGCTCTGACTCCTCAAGAGGCGCTGGGGATTTTGAAGGAGAAGTTTCCGACAAGAGGCGATCGCATCCAAAAGATTCAGCATCAGGGCTATCCTGCTTATACTTCAGCTGCAGGTTGGTTGGGGTATTCGGATGAGAAGTTGCGCTCTATCTGTCGAAATGCTCTTGCTGAAGGTTGGAGGAATTTCAAAATTAAGGTGGGGGGCGATATTAAGGATGATTTTCGTCGTGCAGAAATCATTCGCTCTGAAGTTGGTTATGATTGCAAGCTGATGATGGATGCAAATCAGGTTTGGGATGTTAGCGAAGCTATTGAGAATATTCAGCAGCTAGCAAAATACCAACCGTGGTGGATTGAGGAACCAACAAGTCCTGATGATGTACAGGGTTACGCTGCTATTGCTGAAGCGATCGCGCCTCTGAAGTTAGCAACTGGTGAACAATGTCAAAATCGCATTGTTTTCAAGCAATTTATGCGTTCCGGTGGGATTGGCGTTTGTCAGATTGATGCTTGTCGATTAGGAGGTGTTAATGAGGTGCTCGCGGTGCTACTGATGGCGGCTAAGTTTGGTTTACCCGTATGTCCCCATGGTGGAGGTGTAGGATTGCCGGAATATGTCCAACACTTATCTATATTCGATTATATCTGTGTCAGTGGCACGCTACAAGACCGCTTTCTTGAGTATGTCGGACACTTGCACGAAAACTTTCTAGACCCAATTACTGTCAAGGATGGGCATTATATGCCACCTACACAACCAGGCTTTAGCATTCAGATGAAACCTGAGTCTCTTGATAAGTATGAGTATCCCACAGGGCAAGCTTGGCAGTCAATGAAAGGATGAAGTTGTAGTTTCAATTCAGTTGAACCTCTCCCACTCGCTAGATGTACCTCAGACAAATAAATTCCAACATTAAGCAATGCCTATAAGGATGGGCTTGTAAACAAACTTAACGTAAACAAGGTATTGCTTCTTAACTGAGGCAAAAATATTGGAGAATTAACAATGGCAACTACAGCATCAGATGTTTTAGTTGATACCCTCATTGATTGGGGTGTAGATGTTATTTTTGGAATCCCTGGTGACGGGATTAATGGCGTCATGGAAGCATTGCGCCAGCGTCAAGACAAAATCCGCTTTATTCAAGTCCGTCATGAAGAATCAGCGGCTTTTATGGCTTGTGCTTATTCTAAGTATACGGGTAGACTTGGTGTCTGTCTGGCGACATCAGGACCGGGTGGTCTTCACCTGCTCAACGGTCTTTATGATGCCAAAATGGATGGTCAGTCGGTATTGGCGATTACAGGTCACCACTACCATGACTTAATTAATACTCACTCACAGCAAGATGTAGACCTCGATAAAGTTTTTATGGATGTCACGGTCTACAACAATCGCGTCATGGGACCAGACCATGTTGAAACTATAGCGGATTTGGCTTGCCGAGCTGCTATCTCTTATCGTGGTGTTGCTCACCTCACTTTCCCCATTGATTTTCAAACGCAAAAAGCTAACAAAAAGCTTTCAATGCATAATGTCGCCCATCATACATCAAGTGTTAGAGCTCATAGAGCGCAGTTACCTAATGAAGATGAGTTGCTGCGTGCTGTGGAGATTCTGAATGCTGGTAAGAAAGTGGTGATTTTAGCAGGACGTGGTGCGTTAAAAGCAACAGATGAACTGGAAAAGTTGTCGGAAAAGCTGGGAGCACCAATTGTTAAAGCTATGCTGGGTAAAGCAGCGGTACCAGACTTTAGTCCCTATTCCACTGGTGGAATAGGTTTAACTGGGACTCAACCATCTCAAGAAGCGATGGAGGATTGTGATACTCTCTTGATGATTGGGACTTCTTTTCCCTATATGGAGTTTCTACCGAAACCAGGACAAGCAAGAGGTGTCCAAATTGACATTGACCCATTGCGGATTGGACTGCGTTATCCGGTGGAAGTGGGACTAGTTGGTGATAGTCGTCGGACTTTGCAAGCACTTCTATCAATGCTGGAATACAAACAGGACCGGAGTTTTCTGGAAAAGGCTCAATCTGGGATGAAAGATTGGTGGAATTTAATGCAGGAAAGAGGGACACGCCAAGATAAGCCGATGAAACCCCAAGTGGTCGCTTGGGAACTGGGTAAACGCTTATCTGATACTGCTATTGTTTCGGCGGATTCCGGTACCAATACGACTTGGTGGGCGCGTCAAATTCCGGCTAAACGGGGTCAAATGCATTCAGTGTCTGGAACAATGGCTTCAATGGCTTGCGGTCTTCCTTATGCGATCGCATCTCAAGTGGCTTATCCCGATCGCCAGTGTGTTGCTTTTGTTGGAGATGGTGGCTTCTCAATGTTGATGGCAGAGTTTATGACTTGTGTCAAGTATCAACTTCCTGTCAAGATTGTCATCATCAAAAATAATACTCTGGGTCAAATTAAGTGGGAGCAAATGGTTTTTCTGGGTAATCCAGAATATGCTTGTGAACTGCAACCGATGGATTATGCTGCTTATGCTAGAGCTTGTGGTGGTACTGGCTTTACTATTGATGACCCTACTCAATGTGGTGACATTCTTGACCAAGCTCTTGCTACACCAGGACCAGTGATTATTGAAGCGGTTGTTGATTCTTTAGAGCCACCTCTACCCGCTAAGATTACTTTGAGTCAAGCGGCTAAGTTTACTGAATCTCTGATTCGAGGTGAGCCTAACCGTGAGAAGATTGTCCTCACAGCTGTGTCGGATAAAGTGCGAGAGCTTATTTAAAGCGGATGCGTTTAATTTAAATATTGGCACCTGTTGTGACAGTTTTGGGGTTCTCGATTGAGTGCAATACATACTTGAATTAAAAAAACCGCAGCCTGTAGCAGATGAACACAGATGAATTCTGGTGTGTTTTAACGAGAACTACTGTATTTTGGTGGGCATTGTCAATAAGGTTAATATCGGGTTTTGTGATATTACAAGTGCAATGCTCACCTTATACCCCACACCCTACCCCCTCTTAAAACTATGTCATTCACAAATTCTTCTAAAGGTTATGATGTTAAGGCTAGGATAGTTCCGCAAGATGCTAAGTTGGAAAAAGTTTTTGACGGAGGTGTTCGTGCTGAAGGTGTTGCTGTAGCGCCGGATGGGATGGTGTATTTTAGTGACCTTACGGTTACTTATTGGACTGGAATGCAAGCAGGATATCTCTGGAAGTATGACCCGAAATCAGGTACAACTCGTATTTTTCGGTCTCCTAGTGGTATGTCTGATGGTATTAAATTTGATGCTTACGGACGAATGGTGGTGGCGGAAGGAGCGGATTTTGGAGGTCGTCGCATTACTCGTACAGATATGAAAACGGGTAAGAGCGTTATTCTTGCTGGTCTGTATAACGGTCGTGCGTTTAATTCTCCCAATGACCTTGCGATTGATGAAAAGGGGCGGATTTATTTTACAGATCCAAGATACATTGGACATGAGCCAATCGATCAACTCGTCTATGGTGTATATCGAATCGACCCAGATGGCTCTGTTTGTCGAATTATTTCGGATTTAGCAAAACCAAACGGTATTGCTGTTTCCCCGAATCAAAAGATTTTGTATGTGTCAGACCACGACGATGGTCTACCAGATTTCCGCGAAGCAGCTGAAGATATGAATGCTCGTAGGGGACCAATGGCGTTGGTAGCTTATGACTTAGCTGCGGATGGTACTGTTAAAGGAAAAAAGATATTGGTTGATTACTCTCCACATAATGGTGCGGATGGGTTTGTGGTAGATAGTGAGGGTAATATTTTTGCAGCTGTACGTAACCAAACTCACCCAGCTGTGAAGGTTTACTCACCTGAGGGGACAGAACTGGCTTCTATTCCCACTCCGGAAATACCCACTAATGTTGCTTTTGGTCGTGGAGAAGAAAGTTACATACTTTACATTACAGCAGGTGTCAGCCTTTACAAAATTCAAACAACGCAAACTGGTTATTATTTACCTTTACAATCGGAAGCATCATTTAGCAATCTTAAATAAGCTTTCAGCAATTCAGCAGTCAGCTTTCAGCTATTGGCTATTATCAAAAAAGTCGATTTTTCTAAAAATATATAAATTACAACTATAGGTTGATTATTTATTTGTTTTTATACTCCGTTAGTTCAGTTTCAATCTTTTCTAAGATTGTTAAAGTAACGGTACATAAATTTGGTAAAAAATTAATGCAAAATTTGTCAGCATTTAGTCGTCAGCTTTGAGTCATTAGCAAATGGGATATTTTAGTCAGTTTATTGAAGACTTAGTACTACGTATCGTCATCGGGTGTTGTAGTTGTGATGCATGCGCTAAAGCGCAACTACGAACCATAACCGTTACGAACTTATGCAATGTATGTACTTAGAAATACAAATCCAAAAAGCTGATGGCTGACTGCTAATGGCTGAGTGCTTACCACAATACTTATTTTTAGGGAGACAATTATCGTGGCTGAAAACAAACAACCTTTAGATAAACATGATGAGAATAATGAACCCAATCCAGAGCAACACGATTCTCAATCATCAGGTCAAGGTATAAGTCCTGGAATTGCTGGAGCAGCAATTGGTGGTGTAGTTGGCGGTAGATTAGGAGGGGCTTTGGGTGCTGTCGCTGGTGCTGTAGGCGGTGCTATGGTTGCTAGAGGTACATCTGAGGCTATTAACAAGGCTGTTGAAAATATTGTGGATGCTGCTAAGGGTGTTGGTGAGGATGTTAAAGAAACTGTAGGAGATGTTAAACACACACTTGATGATACAGCACAAGAGGTTAAACCGGTGATCGCAGATGTGGCGCACTCTGTTCAAGATACAATTGAAGATGTAAGACCCACAATCGTAGATACAACAGATACAGTGAAAGCTACAATCGAGGAGAGCAAATCTGCTTTCTCCAAGGGACTCAAAGGTTCAACCCAAGAAATAGATGTTCGTAGTAGCGCTTCAGCGCATGCTCCTATAGTCACCGAACCTGCTGTTAAAGATCGGATTGATAACATTAACCCTCCAAGCGAAAATCTGGCTAGCTCTGCTGAAACTGCTGAGGATGCTCAATCATCTGAATATCAATATACTCTTCATAAATCTGACGATCCCAATGCGAAATTGTCTTGGGATTTGGAGCATAAAGAATAGCATAGGGTGTAGGGTGTAGGGTGTGGGGTGTAGGTTTTTTTAAGTGTTTGTTTATCAGGGTAGAGTGTAGGAAAATGATTATATTCATTAAACTTCCTACGAACATAAACCAAGCTTTTGATATCGCTCCAACTCATTCTCTAATAGCCATTAGCCATTAGCCATTAGCTGATACTTCAAAACATACTTAAATTATGGAATCCGACTTATGAATACATTGAGTAGCACTAATGTAGAGGTGCAAAAAATTCAAGCTATTGCATTAACGGTGACTGACGCCGATCGCTCTCTGGATTTTTACACAAAAGCACTCTCATTTGAACCTGTTTCTGATATCACTGTTGAAGGACAGAATTACAGTGACCTGGAAGGTGTTGCTAATGCGAAAATTCGCATTGTTACTTTGCAACTTGGAGATGAACTCATCAGGTTGATGGAGTATTGCAATGTTAAGGGAAAACCCATTCCAAAGGATTCACGAAGTAACGACCTGTGGTTTCAACATCTGGCGATTGTAGTCAATGATATGGGTCTTGCTTGTGCTCACTTGCAAACCTTTCCTATTGAAGCTATTTCAACTCAGCCACAGACGATCCCTCCTGGTAATGCATCGGCTGGTGTACAAGCTTTTAAGTTTAAAGATCCTGATGGTCATGATTTGGAACTGATTTGTTTTCCTCCTGACAAAGGAAAAGATAAGTGGCATCAAAACACTGATCGCTTGTTTTTGGGAATCGATCATAGTGCGATCGCTGTAGCTAACACTGAGAACAGTCTCAACTTTTACCGCGACCTTTTGGGAATGCAAATTGATGGGGGTAGTTGTAACTGGCGTGAAACCCAATCTCGCTTGGATAATTTGCCAGGAGCTAAAGTCCGAATCACAGACTTAGCAACAGCCCAAAGTGGTGCAGGTATTGAATTATTGGACTATATCACTCCTGAAAATGGTCGTCCCATACCAAATGACTCGAAGAGTTATGATGTAGCAACAATGCAAGTTGAGATTGTTGTTAAAGATATTGAGCAAGCAGTAAATACACTGAGACAAAATGGGGTGGAATTTGTCTCATCGCGGCTCGTGCAGTTTTCAAATGGTTCTAGCCCTTATCGTCAAGGTTGTTTGGTTAAAGACCCTAATGGACACACTCTGTTACTAATTGCACATTAAATCTCATTCCAAGGAGTAGAAAAATGCGTGCCAAAATTATTGAGGGACAGCCACAACGAACTTATGCAGTTATCTTCGACAAGGGTGAGGAGTTTAAGGCGGGTATGGAGGCGTTTGCTAAGTCACAAGAGTTACGCGGTAGCGATTTCACAGCAATAGGAGCTTTTGAATGTGCTACACTCGGTTGGTTTGATTGGGAAACCAAAGAGTACAAGCACAACTTGATTAATGAGCAGATGGAGGTCGTTTCGCTTGTAGGTAACATTGCTGTCAAAGACGGAGAACCACGGGTACATGCTCATGTTGCAGTTGCAACCTCGGACAGTATCGCTCATGGTGGACATATCATAGAGGCGTATGTTCGACCCACTGTACAATTGATTCTGCGAGAGTCTCCAGAGCAAATGCAAACGCAACATGATCCGGAAAGCGGTCTTGCATTGATTGAAATTGCTCCAGAACAAGATGTTTTTACCAAAAGAATTGTCCGAAAGTAAGGGACTTCCAAATAAAAAAGTATCCAAAAATCTCTTGTGGTACGTCTGTCTTAGACGTTACAGATTTAAATGACTTTTGAATGCGTGAATGCGTGAATGCGTGACTTCCCCGTTCGCGTAGCGTCTCCGTCAGGAGAAGGGGCTGACGGGCGGGGACGCCCGTACCACAAGATGGATAATTTATTTCTTTAAAGTCCCTAAGCGCGATGAGCATAAATGTCTAATGACTAATAATTTGTGAACAAACAGAAAAAACAACAAAACTCAGGAAAGTTAGACAAAAAATTTATTACCGCTATGGCTATTGTCATAGTGGGTACGTCTTTAGGAGACGTATTTTTCAAAAAAGGTATGAATCTACTCAAGCTTCCTTCTCAATTTTCTCTTTCGGTCATCCCCCATTTTTTAGTAGACATCCTGTCAAATATCTGGATAGATTTTGGTGTCCTGCTTATGGTTGCTCAATTCATTGCATTTGCTCGTGCTTTGCGTTGGGGTCCTTATAGTGTTGTAGTACCACTGCGTGCTAGTTCTTACATCATAACAGCGTTGTTAGCAAAATACTTTCTGCAAGAACAACTTAACCCCACACGATGGGCAGGTATCCTGATTGTTATGTTTGGTGTCATTATGATAGGAATCAGCGACAAGAAAAGTAGTTAGTTATGATAAGATTTATTGCTATAGCGGTGGCGGTGGTCACCTCAGTGGCTGGGGACTATTTTGTAAAGCAGGGTTCCACAGCAGTAAAAGAATCAACCACCAATATGACCTTAAAAATTTTTAGCCAACCGAAAACTCTGTTTGGTGTTGGTCTATTGACAATACATTTTGTTGCTCTGGCGTTAGCATTCCGACTAGCTCCCATTACGCTCATTGTTCCGCTGATGGCGACAACTCACATTCTTAACACAATCGTTGCTCGTACCATACTTCACGAAAAGGTCAACTGGCTGCGATGGACAGGTGTGATGGTAATTGTGCTTGGTGTTACAGTGCTAAGTGCTGGAGAGTAAAACTGAATTAACCTGAGTTCGATGTGATATTTATCCGGTGTGTTTTGGATAACAAATAAAGATACTGCATCTGTTGTCAAACCATGTTGAATATCTGAAGGGTTGCAGAAGCGCAAAACAACATTAGTGTCTAGTAAATATCTTGTCATTCTTGGTAAATGCTGTCGCGGTTTATAGCTTCGTCAGATAAACTTACACCGCTTTTAGACAGTTGCGAAACCCATTCTCGGAACTCCTGAGCCCGTTGTGTTGGTGTTAACTTTTTCCACAATGGATGTGAAGTTTCAACTTCTGTTGACTGAAACTCTTGAGCGGCTATTAGATCGGAAAATTTCTTAAGTTGCTCCTCGCTGAGTTTATCTATTGCTTTCTTAAGTTTTTCTCTAAGCATAATTAGGTTTGAAAGCCAGTTTACTTGTTCTATCATAGCTTATGAGATAGCGCGGTTTTGACGTCATCGCCATACAATCAATATTGTCCAGCGCTATCTACGTGTGCTATGCAATTCTCTAGAATTTTCAGTCTGCTCCTGCTCCTCTAACATCTTTGCAGGAGATGGTAGCCGTTTGGTGATATGCTCACTCAGTCGCACGATCGCAATATACAATATTGGCACCACAAACAAACTCAGCACTGTTGCTACTAACAATCCTCCAAAGACGGCTGTTCCTAAGGATTGTCGGGCTGCAGCGCCCGCACCGGAAGCGATTGTCAGTGGAAAAAATCCCAGTAATGATGCAAAAGATGTCATCAAAATTGGGCGGAGTCTTTCTTGTGCTGCTTCAATAACTGCTTTAGAAATCGAACGCCCTTGCTCTCGCAATTGATTAGCAAACTCTACAATTAAGATGGAGTTTTTACTTGCTAAACCAATTAACATAACTAACCCAATTTGACAGTAAACATCATTCTCTAACCCTCGGAGAGCTTGAGCCAAAAGAGCACCAAGAACAGCAAGGGGAACTGCCATAATAATAATGATTGGGTCAAAGTAGTTTTCATACTGAGCTGCTAGTACCAAGAATACCAACACTAATCCTAGCCCAAAGATAAGCGGCGCTTGGTTACCAGACTGGATTTGTTCTAAAGCTGTCCCCGACCAAGCATAGCCAAGCCCTGGCGGTAAGACTTGTGCTGCAACTTCTTCCATTGTATTGAGAGCTTGTCCCGAACTATATCCTGATGCAGCAGATCCAGTTATTTCAATGGCTCGAAACAGGTTGAAGTGATTGATAGTTTGAGCTCCTGTGGCTGATTCTAGTGTAAGTGAACTACCCACAGTGCCGCAAGCGGTCACAGTGGGCTTCTGCCGTCCCATCA
>JAWQFQ010000230.1:0-15286 GCA_035967975.1 Scytonema sp. PMC 1070.18 | reverse complement strand
GGGTGTGGGGTGTAGGGGTGTTCGCCCTGATAATGTATGTAAAGAAGCCAAATCAAATTTTTCTGTCCCCAACAGTTCTTTCACCGCAGATGATAGCACCTGCTGATAAATAGGAGAAAATAATTGATTGGAAAATTTGGTTGGTAAAGACAGAGTCCCTAAAATCACTCCGCATTTGGAGAGAATAGATTCATTCCCCAAATAACCACTGTGTTGTAAAGCATCCTTCGCAGTACTCAACGACCATTTAAAGGTGTTATCTAAACTTTGCAGTAATTCTGCTGGTAACTTGTAGCCATTTGCATCAAACTGAAAATCGCGGATAAATGCTCCCTTCAGAGAATAAAATTTATCAGACTTTCCTTTAGTAGGGTCGTAAAAAATGTCTGGAGCAACTCCAAGTTCTTCAGTAGTGACTGTTGATGTAGAGTCTTTTTGTTGAATGAGATTTTGCCAAAATTCTTCAGGATTGTTTGCATCAGGAAATAGACAAGAAAATCCAATGATAGCTATTTTTTCCATTGCTTTTGTTTTTGTAGGGGGTGAGGATGTAATGAAAAACCGCTCCAGGCGCAGAGGACACAGAGGAAAGATAGTGTTTTTTCTACTAACCACTATCTACTATCAACTAACTTTTATTTCAATGATTGAGTTGGGATAATAGTCCCCTTTCCTCCTAAAAGACGAGAAAAAACTTTTCCTTGAGTATCATGTACGATAAAATCAGCAACAACGCTAGTAGCTGTTTTTGTCCTCACTTCACAAGAAACGTAGAAAGGAGTATTGCAAGGAGTGGGAGCATATTGTTCGTATGTTTGTTGTCCTGCGGGTAAACATATTTCCTGATGATAGTGCTGCATCCAAATCCATAGGGGATGAGTACTTAGGTCAATGGAATAAGGGTTGACCCACCCAATCGGAAATTGTCCTTGTTGTTTGTCGGAAATTTTATTCCAAACACATTCTGTTGTGATTTTTTCAGGACTTATGTTTATGACTTTTTTGAGTTCTTGGAAAGAAGCTCCATGAAATAATGGAAAGAAGGTTGGTGTTTTGGTTTGATAAAAATCTTGTCCTGTGATGGTAATGATATTGTCGAATTGAAGATTGAGAGGTTTATAGTCAGGACGTTCGGGGAGTTCTCTGACTAGCCGCACTTGGGCGATACTGAAATGATAGTTGAGTTTACTTTCTGGATTTTTGCTCCAGATTTTTGCTTGGAAAATGATTTCTTCGCTATCTTTTTTAGCAATTTCTTGTATGTCTAGAATGTATTCTTGACTGGAAGAAGTATTCAAATAAATGCCTTTTAACACTCTAAAGTCAGTGTTGCTGAAAAAACGATAACCGGGATACAATTGTTCACAAGCATCAACAATCCATGATACAGCACAAGTTGCTGGCAAAACTGCCTTACCTGCAATGACATGATCTAGCAAAAATGGATTGGCTTCTAGTGACAGTTGACGACGGATACGGTAGCTTCGGAGTTCGGATTCGAGTGGAAGTGGTGGTGGAATCAGTGGACTCCCAATGACGACTTGTGCGGTTTCACTGTGAGCGGGATGTAGTTCGTTGACAAGCATCTGTGTCCCGACTTCTACTGGTAAAATGTCTATACCCCGACGGGCGAATTCTTTTTTCAATTCTGCTGTGACCATACCACTGTCCCAACCACCCCAGTTGATTGCTACTACATGACATTCGGGATAGCGTTGTTTGACAAGGTGGGCGGATTTGTTGAGAATTTCGTTGGCGATCGCATAATCAGTTTGTCCGACGTTACCGTAAAAGCCAGTGACGGAGGAAAATAAAACTAAGTACTCTAGTTGATTGGGTTTTACACAAGTTAAAAGATTTTCTAATCCTTTAACTTTAGCTGTGTAAACTTTTTCAAAGTCCTGTTCTGTCTTCTTTTCAATTAACTTATCTGCTAAATTTCCAGCACCGTGAATGATTCCGGTAATGGCTCCGGTTTTTTCTACAACAGCAGCTAGTTTTTCTTTTAATGCAGTAATATCGGTGACATCAACACTTAAATATTCTGCATGACTTCCTGCTTGTTTAATTGCTCCTAATGTCTTTTTGATTTCGCGGTTTGAAGCAATTTTGTTATACAGTTTTTGTACGCTTATGGGTGTTGGTTTCTCTCCGCGTGAGAGCAAGTATTCCATAATGCGTTTTTTTAGTGCTGGTTCTTCAAAGCAATCTTGTGCAAAATCTGGTTCTTCGTTTAATAGTTCTGAACGACCTAGAAGGATGAATTTACAGGGGTAATTCTGTGCTAATTTAATGACACATTTGGCTGTAATGCCTTTTGCTCCACCACTAACAACGAAAACTGATGATGGGGATATTGTGCTGATTGTGTTCATAAATTCTCCGTTGAGTTTAATAAGCTCACGCAAAGGCGCAAAGACGCTAAGAGGAGTGTAGAAGGAATGTATGAGGTGAGAGGTTTATCGCAATTCCGACATTCGTGAGGTACAGAAAGAAAGAATTAACCGCAGATGAACGCAGATGAACGCAGATAAGATTGTACCTTCGTAGACTAGGAAACGCTGTAGCTAATGGTATACTTTGCACGGGAATAAACTGAGCTTTTGATTCAGCTAGAATCTATGAGTTATAAGTTTTTGGCTGAAAGCTGATGGCTGAAAGCTGACCGCTGAAAGTATAAAAAAGCAATTAGCTATTGGCTACTAAAATTATCTTGTTGTTCTGAAGGCTGTGTCTGTTGAGGTGGTGGTAATGTTAGGGCTGCTAGAATTAGGGCAAATATTACCATAATAGCTGCAAGGATTGGTAGGACAGTCTTGTTTTCTGATTCTCGCGGTGGGGAATGAACTAGTTGAGAAGAAGTAACATGGGGGTATACGAGTCGGATGTCACCAAGGTCTTGATGTTCGGGTGATATTCTTAGGAAAGCGTTGTATGTTTTGTATCCTTTAGCTTCTATTGTGATTTCTCCTTCAAGAATATTGCTATTTCCAAATTCAACTGGAAATTTATAAATTCCTTCTAAATCTGTGTATGTAATTTTTTGTTCGCCTGGTAAACTAACTGAAACTTTTGCTCCACTTATAGGAGCTTGTTTCTCTCTATCTAGAACGCGACCAATGTAATTCATTTTTGGAATTATGAGTTATGAATTATGAATTATGAATTATGAATTATGAATTATGAGTTATGAATTATGAGTTATGAATTGGTTAGATTTTTTGGGAGATGATTAAAGCGCTCTAGGTTGTCCACTGAGTCAGCTTTTTTCATCATTCATAATTCATAATTCATAATTTCTAAATTTCGGGAGTACTAATTAATGTGACTCTTCCTTGGGTACCGTAAGCAACTTCGGTAATGTAAAGATTGGGGTCGTGGAGTTCGTTAATGATGTGACGGGCTGATTCTTCAGCATCAATATGAGGACTGAGGTCAATAGCTCGACAAAAGACTTTTTGCCATTCCCAGTTTAGCGTTTTGGTGAGTCCAAATAATCCGGCGCTGATGGGACCAAAACTGATACACTGTCCTAAACCAAAGGCTCCGTCAAGACGAGCAACGGTGACAAAACAACTGCGTCCATAAGCTGTGGCTTCATTTAAGGACTTTTTCAAATGTTTTGCTATTAAGAAGACGTGTTTCACAATCGCTTTTTCTTCTTCTAAATAAGGAATTTTACCGTTGAGACTGACCTCAAATACGGGATTGAGATGGATAAATGCACTGATAGAACCGTAGAAAGTGGAAATTCCTTCCAACTGTTGTTGCAAATGTTGCTCACTTAAGTCTCTTAATTCAACGCGATCGACTCCTTTGGGTAAAGCCATTTTTTGTGGTGTGACAAAGTAAGGGAAACTGAGCACAACTACTTTCCAACCTCTTTCTACCAGTGCTTGCGCTAACTTGGGGGTAGTGAGGGAACCATCATCTGTGAGTAAGCAGATGTGTCCCTCTGGTAATGTAAATTCCCAAAAATCCGGTTGAGGTAAGGGTTTGAGTTGAACCTGACGGCGCAGGGGACTCTGGGTTGGGTTAGCTGATTGATTGGAGGGACTGTTCTCTAACTTTTTTTTTTCACCTCCAACCAACTTTTGGAGATAATCTACAATTTGACCAATAGTACGTAGTTCTCCCAAATCTTCTACATTCCCCTTGGGTAAATCGGGGTACATTTCTTGCATTGCTCCCAGGATTTCGACACGTTTGATGGAATCAATTCCTAGGTCTGCTTCCATGTCCATGTCTAGTTCCAGCATCTCTACCGGGTATCCCGTCTTCTCACTGGTGATTGCTAGTAAGGTTTGACCTAAGTCAGGAATATCATTGCTAATGGCTAATGGTTCGTTGCTAATGGCTAATGGTTCGTTGCTAATGGCTAATGGTTCATGGCTAATGGCTAATGGTTCGTTGCTAATGGCTGCTTGCTGATAGCTGATTGCTGATAGCTGATTGCTATGGGCTGAATTTGTTGCAGCATGAGATTGCAAATATTCTACTATCTGACCTATGGTACGTTTTTCTGCTAGTTCTTCTAAGTTTGGTTGGGGTAGGTCGGGGTATAGTTCTTGTAACGCCCCTAGGATTTCGACACGTTTGATGGAATCAATTCCTAGGTCTGCTTCCATGTCCATGTCTAGTTCCAGCATCTCTACTGGGTATCCCGTCTTTTCGCTGGTGATTGTCAACAGATTTTTATCTAGGTCAGATAAATCTGTGGTGAGTGCTAATGGTTCATGGCTAATGGCTAATGGTTCATTGCTAATGGCTGATGGTTGATGGCTAATTGCTGATGGTTCGTTGCTGATTGTTAATGGTTCATGGCTAATTGTTAATGGTTCATTGCTGATTGTTAATGGTTCATTGCTGATTGTTAATGGTTCATTGCTGATTGCTAACTGCTGAGTGCTAATTTCTGGTTGCTGAGTGCTAACTGCTGAGTGCTGATAGCTAATTTCTGGTTGCTGAGTGCTAATTTCTGGTTGCTGATTGCTGATTGCTACCTCAGGCGATTTGACTGGTTGAGTCATCGCCAATTTCCCGTGAACTAGTTGGGAATATTGTTGTTGGATGAGTTGGAAAAAGTGCTGGCTTAATTCTACTTGTGTTTTTAGATATTGCTCGTGGATGCGTAATGTTTCTCCATGTTGCGAGTGAAAGTGCATCATGCTGCGCTCTACGCTTTCCATCACTGATGGTTTTAGTATTGCGGTTTCTGGTGAAGATGTGGCGCTAGCAAATAAGTTATTTTGTTGTTGTATCAGTTGGAAGAAGGTTTTAGCATATTCCATCTGATGGGTGAGATAGTGTCCGTGGACTTGGAGGTTGTCTTTTTGATTTTGCTGGAACTGTGCGATCGCATACTCTAAGCTTGTTAAAACTTGTTGATAATTCACTGATTTATCTGGAGTTGTGTGCATTTTCGGCTCTGGATTCAGTTTTGGTGAAGAAAGGGGAGCAGGGGGAGGTGGGGAGATAGGAGAATTTTCTGGGTCTGGGTGTTTCTGTTTAACTTTGTTACTGTTCCCGTTGGTGGAGGGTGATTTGTCTGTATCTTCGTTGGAAGTGGGGGTGAAAGGTTTCAACTCCAATTCTTTTATTTCTGGGATGTGGTGGTTTGATGATGGGGGAATGATTTCTGCTGTGCTTGCTGGTAATGTGATTTTATGTCCGTCTTGTAATGCTTCTTGAAATGCCATTTTTGTCTTTTCTGAGACGTAATTAATACCATTTAGACGGATGGTTAAGCCTTTGCTTTTCTCGGTGCTTGGTATGGATTGTGGAAGTTGGTAGGGGTCGATGTTTGTTAAAGACATACCAGCTACGCGTAACTGTACCACTGCTTCCCGTAATGAGCGATCGCTGTTCTTTTGAGGGCTGGGGTTTAATGCTACGGTCATGTGGGGGCGATCGCCTAAGATATCTTTGACTAAATTGGTCAGAATTTTCCTCGGACCAAATTCAACGAAGCAGTAACCTCCAGCTGCGTAAATATTTTCAATTTCCTGCTTAAACAGCACTGGGTTGGACAGGTGGTTTTCGAGGATTTTTTGAATCCCCTGTGTTTCTGGAGGATACTGTTTTCCTGTGACGTTAGTATAGACAGGAATTTTGGGGTTTTGGAAAGAGATAGATTTGACGGTTTGAGCAAAAGCTTTTTGAGCGAAAGCAATCAGTGGTGTATGGAAGGCTGCGGATACAGGTAATAAAACAGCAGCATATCCTTTTTCGTGTAAAGTTTGCCGTACTTTTGCGATTTCTGTCGCTGGACCTGCTAGTACAACTTGTCGGGGAGAATTGAGGTTGGCGATGGAGATACGCGGGAACAGCTTGAGAACGGCTTCTACCTTACCGACCTCTTCTTTCACGGCTAACATAGCTCCTGCATCGTAATCTGGATCTTGAGGAGCCGCCATTGCTTGACCCCTAGCTTTGACTAGGAAACAATAATCATCATCGCTTAAAGCTCCAGCCGCCCACAATGCGGTTAGTTCTCCAAAACTGTGTCCGGCTGTAAAATCTGCTTTAAATCCAGATTTTTGCAGGATTTTATACATTCCTGCACTCAGCATTCCAATTGCTGGTTGAGCGTATTCGGTACGCTGTAATGCAGCAACTTGAGCGTTCTTCTCGGCTTCTTCAAAGACAGGGTGTGGAAAAACTATCTTGGAGAGGGGCTGTAAATTATCTTTCAGTAAGAGGCTATCCATGTAGCCAAAAAGACGCCGCATGATAGGGAAATCCATGACGAGTTCCCGACCCATATCCACGTACTGAGAACCTTGACCTGAGAACAAAGCAACGACTTTTCCAGCAAGTTCTATACCCGTTTGACGGTAAAAAATACCTTGAGGATGTTCCCAGGATAGAGAAGAAGTTTTAGTTTTTAGTAACTCAATTGTGGTTTGTAAGAATTTACAAGCTTCAGCGCGAGATTTTGCAACAAATCCGACTCGAGCTGCGCTAAGAGGAATCTCTTTGGATTTACAGACTTCAACCAGTTCTACATAGTTTTTCTCGCCTGCTTCAGATTGCAATCTTACCAAGGTTTCTTCACAACTGGTTAGCAATTGTGCGGGAGTCTGTGCAAACAGAACTATTTCAGAGGTGGTATTATGTATGCGATAAGCTTTTTCTTGTTCGGCTTGGAATTCTTCCAAAACAATATGATAATTTGTACCGCCGAAGCCAAAGGAACTCACACCCGCCCGTCTTGGGGGTTCGCTTTCCGCACGAATCCAGGGTCTCGTCTCTGTATTTAAATAAAATGGCGAGTTTTGGATGTTGAGTTTGGGATTCGGTTGAGTAATGTTGATGGTTGGTGGTAAGATTTTGTGGTGGAGTGCTAAAGCAGTTTTGATTATGCTCGCTGCACCAGCCGCTGCTTTTGTATGTCCAATTTGGGACTTAACGGAACCGAGAGCAATGTACTGTCTTTTGGAATTGTTTTCCCCAAACAGTTCTTTTAAGGAACCGAATTCTGTGGGGTCTCCAGCCATCGTACCTGTACCGTGCGCTTCGATAAGGGTGACAGTCTCTGGTCCAAAGCCTGCATCGTCATAAGCACGCTTTAAGGCTTTGACTTGACCTTCTTGTCGGGGAGCGTAAATACTTTTAAATCGCCCATCACTGGAAGTCCCGATTCCTTTGATAACAGCATAAATTTTGTCGTTGTCTTTTATAGCATCATCTAGACGCTTGAGTAAAATCATGCCCATACCTTCACCCAGCATCATCCCATCTGATTGTGCATCAAAGGGTTTGACTTTATCGCCAGGAGAGACAGCCGGTGTTTTGCTGAAACACATATACGCCATGATGGTGTTGTCGGTGTCAACGCCACCAGTCAGCATCATGTCGCATCGGTGTTCTACAAGTTCGCTGACCGCCATCTTTAAAGCAGCAAAGGAACTCGCGCAAGCCGCATCGACAACGCAGTTGATTCCACCTAGGTTGAAGCGGTTGGCGATTCTACCAGCAACGACGTTACCTAACATCCCTGGGAAAGCGTTCTCATCCCACTTAACGTAGGCGCTTTTGATTTTCTTGATAATTCTTTGTGTATCCTCATCGGACAAGCCACTGCTTTTGAGAACCTTTTCCCAAACAGGGTATTCTAATCTAGCAGCTAGGGGTAATCCCAATTGGCTTCCCGCTACACCTAGGATAACTCCAATAGTTTCGCGGTTAAACTCGCGATCGCTACCATAACCAGCATCGTCCATCGCCTCTTTTGCAACAACCAAGCTTAAGAGTTGTGCAACGTCTGTGACTTCTAAAATACTGGGGGGTATACCAAATTCCATTGGATTGAAATCAACATAAGGAATAAACCCACCGCGTTTACAGTAAGTCTTTTCTTCTGGTGTTCTGGGATTTGGATCGTAGTATTCGTCTATATCCCAGTGTGTGGATGGAACATCAGTAATACAATCAATTTTGTTAATAATATTTTGCCAATATTCCCGCAAGTTCCTAGCTTGGGCAAATAGAGAAGCCATACCAATGATGGCTATAGGAGTATCGTGCAATTTTTTGTTAATTTTGTTAACTGACATGGATTTATCGGTTTTACCAGACATCATTTTTTTCTCCTCAATACACCTGTACACAGCCTTTTCAAAATTGCTGATTTGGGCTTCCAATTCCGCCAAGGCAGTATCAATTGAATGGGCAGACATAGGATACAAATTAAGTAGTAGCGTGGGTTATCGAACTGCGGCGAATTTTGTATCAGTGAAGGGTTAGCAGTTAACAGTTCATAGTGAGCGGGTTACCCCATAACTCCAGTTAGAAACAACAGGAGTTTTTATATTTTTATTTTTAGATGAAAGAATAACCGTTCACTATTAACTATAAGCTGAAGGCGGAAAGCTTACAAAACTGCTATACAATAATGGACTCTTGGTATGGGGGCAGCAAGTCGATTACATTATTAAAACTCGTAAAATAGTCTTGTAACGCACGAGCTGCTTGACCTGTAAATTCAATCCATTCGGACTGATATAGAGTCTGAGAATCTTGAGAAACTGTTTCCGGAAAGAGTAAGGGAAATGTAGGAGTAGCTATTAGAACAGAAATACTTTTGTCTCCTGAACTAGTTTGATTATTTAGCTTAATTGCGGCAACGTAGCTGGTATTAATGACAACGTCCTGAATTTTGATAAATGCCATAGCCAGTGTTAACGTTCAAGATTATATACTTTATGGAATTCAACAAACAAAGTTTGACAATTCCGTTACCGAATCAACACTCCTCATTATCCGAATACATGAAAACTCAAACCACAAAATAATGTATTCCTCGTTTAAAGCAAATAAGCTTTCTTTAGTTTTTGACTCTCATTAAACTAAATAAAATACTTTTTGCTTAGAAACGTGATAATTAATAAAAACACTAGCATAACTGCCAGAGAATGGATAGATTTTTTGGAAGAATTTTAGAAAAAGGAAAAACTGTTGCAGAGATGCACTTTTTAAAAAAATCAGAAAGTATAAGTGATTACGATTATTAAAAATCCAAAAATATTGTTGATTACATATTAAAGATTAATTAGTTAATCTTTAACAAATCAAGAGTGTTTGTAGAATGTTTGTAGTTGCGCTTTAGCGGGTGTTTGAAAAGTCCTTTCATCAGGAGATCATATTCAAGATCCCCCTAAATCCCCCTTAAAAAGTGGGACCGTTAGATTATTTTCCCCCCTTTTTAAGGGGGGCTAGGGGGGATCAACCAGTGCTTAAAATTACAGCCAACCACTTTTCAAACATCCTCTTAGCGGATGCAACGCCCAAACTTAGTATAAGTGTTCATCCGAACATGATATAAATTATCCATCTTGTGGGGCGGACGTCCCCGCCCACCTTCTCATCACTAACGGGCGGGACGCCCGTTCCACAAGAAATATTGTCCGTTTTTTTTATTTGGAAGTTCCTTGCAAGCCGTCTTCTTTTCATCCTTTCAGCGGTCAAAATTTTTCTCTGGTAAGTGAATAACTAGGAGCAGCTATTTTTTGGGGCTGTTTCTCTGTCCACGTTTGCCACCGCATGATTCCGCGACTAACGGCTTCAGGGTTTTCATCTCCAATTACACAGGTACGTATCATCCTTTCACAGGTAATGAGAATTTCACCGTGTCCCATAAACGGAGCAATCACAAAGTCATTTGGATTGGTGTATAAATGTAGCAAATAATTGACGATACTCTCGACTCCATCAATATGAATTGGTGTTTGTGGCTTAGATATGGATTCGTGTGAAAAAATACCCACGTATATATTGCCAACGACAAGTTCGTATTGAAAAGGCATTCGGTGACGGCTGCAAAATTCATAAATGTAGCCTTCAGAACGCAATACAGCAACTATCCTGGCTTGATCGACTAAGTAATCGTGGTTCCAAGTGGTTGAAAGGGTTGCGATCGCCAGTGCGGAGCGATCGTAAAGCAGTTGTCTAAATTGTTCGCCAGCTGTATTTCCACAATAAACACGGTGTTGACCTAGCATCCATTCCTCACCAGCTTTGACGACAAGTTGAGGGGTAGTGACAGTAACTTTTGGTGTTGAATGTTCAATCTGAGCTTGGTCTTTCTTAAAAATCAATTTAGATTCCCGTTTCGCTTTTGCCATAGCATTTTTCATGGCATTTAGCTGTATCTCTTGTTGCCTAAGTCGCCAATGTTCGGCTAGTTGGGCTTGTTTTGCTGCTTCTTCCTCATCTCCATTCACCTTTGCGATTTCTAAAGCTTGTTCTGCTTGTTTTGCAAAAGCACGTTCTTCATTTGCAGTCCTGGCTATCTTCAGTAACTCCGTTTTCATGTTAGCCAGCGAAGTTCCTTTGATTTTGTCCTTAACTTCTGGGTGAATATCTCTAGCAATTTGCTTGTCATGTTGCAAGCTGCGTTCGCTGTATCCAATTTCTCGTGCTAAATCCGTTGTAGTTTTAGGAAGATGCGAAACCGTTTCGCGTCCTTTATAAGTATACTGATTGTCTCCCGGTTTCGCCCTGAGTCCCATTCTATCAAGGATACGTTCGCGTTCGAGCAGAAGTTCGGCTCGTTCCAAAATCTCTAGCTCATTGCGGATAAAATTCTCGTCTATCTCCGCTAAGCGAGATTGGTCAGCATCTTCATAATCAACAATATTGCACTCGATTTTTTCGAGTCCTAATTTTTTACAAGCAGTCAGACGGTGTAGTCCGGCGATCAAGTTAAACTTCCTATCCACAGTGATGGGATTTAACAGACCATTCGCCTGAATTGATTCTTGTAACTCCTTCACTTTCTCGTCGTTCACCGGACGACGGTTAGAACCACATTGAATTTTGTCTATGAGCACTGACTTGATAGGCATAATTGCTGTTCTTGAGTATTGTCAGTGGAAGTACTAACAAAAAGACATACCTAATATATTTCATCAGTGTTCTCAAAAACATAAATTTTGTGCTAACTCTGATGAAAATGTGTTATTACTCGTCACTGTGTCATGAGTTATCTAAATTGCAAATTCCAAAGTATCAATTATGAAATGGATTTTCAGCATTTTTTCGGGGTTTTAAAATGAAAAGTCAGACCAGCGTACTAGCGTGAACAGAAAAATGGGGGCTAGTATCTGTGTATTTCTTCTCCCTTCATACTTGAGACTTTCTCCTTTACTCTTTCGATAACTCTGTACATCAATTGACTAATCCTTACTGAAGCTAAATGCCGTCAAAAAGTTCCCAGATTTTTATTTAGAATGATAAATAAAACTAATTAAGCTTTGTTATGTTTAAATGAAACAGTTTACTATCAGGGGAAGCTGCTAAAATACTGTCAGAATCTTTTGAAAACTTTGGTTTTTCCAGTAACCAAGTTTATCAATGCTTTTGGTAGTTTTTGTAACATTTCTTCTGTATCTAATTTCATCAAAATTTTCTTTTCCCTACACCCCTATCCCCCTAATTTGTGAGTTGACAGAATTAAAGGTTTTTGAGAATATGGAGGACAAAAATAAAAAACCACAGAGGCGCTCCAGAAAACAGAGAAAAGCGCTAAGAAAAGTTCGGTAATCTACCCTGCACTGAATGCAAGAGCGGCGAACAGGCGAGAAGGAAGTAACCCAATACTACTCGGTGAAGCCGGAATAGAAACCGGGTTTGGTGAGCACGCGAATAAACCCTAATCGCGCAGTATTGGGAAGTAACCCGTTTTGACAGGTTTGAGCTTGAGCAATCAAATTTTAATTCAGAGCAAATCTTAGTAAAATGTGATGCAATCTGCGAGCTATTTTGCTATTAATCTACTATCTGTAGTTCCTTAAAAACAGATAGCAGATACAAAAAATTGCAAAAATTAAACATTTTACAAAAATAATCTAATATCATGTATAGCGATTCCCATTTCAGTGAGGTACAGCAAGAAAAATTAACCGCAGATGAACGCAGATGTTGGCGTCAGCCTTGCCGCAGGCTACGCAGATAAATTTGTACCTCAGTAGCCAAGGAAAGGCTATATGTGATTTTCCTAAAATAAATTTTGTCTATACATATAGCTCTCCTAGATGAAATATACAATTTTCTTGAAGACAGACGGCTAATAGTTAATAGTAAAAAGCCATTAGCCATTAGCAATTAGCAATTAACCATTAGCCATTAGCCTACCCCTCCAACCCAGCACAATTGAGATGAGAATATGTCAGCAGATAAGGAAAACCAATTGTATACAAAACCGAACTATCGGTGGCAAATTCTACTAGCAGCTTTAATCGCCTCAGGAATCGGTCTAGTCTTTTTCTACAGCTTTTCAAAACGGGAGCAAGTTCCAATTCAGCCAGTCACAGCCCCCAAAACAGCCCCTGCTAAATCGGCTATTGCTGCTTTAGGTCGCCTACAGCCCCAAGGACAAGTGAGTAAGTTGTTTCCTCCTAGTTCTCTGACTGGTGTCCGAGTAGACAAACTTTTGGTAGAAGAAGGAGACGAAATTAAAGCAGGACAAGTCATAGCGTGGCTCGAAGGATATGGTCGTGCTAGAGCAGCTTTACAACAAGCAGCAGATAAAGTTCAAGTTGCTCAAGCCCAACTAGCACAAGTCAAAGCTGGGGCTAAAACAGGAGACATCGAAGCTCAAAAAGCGACCATTACTCGCTTACAAGCCCAATTAAACGGAGAAATTGCAACACAGCAAGCAACTATAGCCCGTTTGCAGGCTGAATTAGAAAATGCTCAAACTGAGAACAATAGATATCAGCAGCTTTATCGAGAAGGTGCAATTGCTGCTTCTACAGCAGATAGTAAACGTTTGCAACTACAAACAGTACAACAACAACTCAAAGAAGCTAAAGCTAACCTTGAGAGCAGCGTGAATGCTCTCAAAGAGCAGATTCAAGAAGCCAATGCTAAATTAAACAGTATTAAAGAAGTGCGTCCTACAGATGTTCAGCTCGCACAAGCCGAAGTCCAAAGCGCAATCACAGCTGTTCAACAAGCTAGAGCAGACTATGAATTGACCAAGTTGACATCACCTATCAGTGGAAAAGTTCTAAAAGTTCATGCCAAAACTGGAGAAGTGAACAGCCAAGATGGGATTGTTGAGATTGGTAATACATCACAAATGTATGTACTCGCAGAAGTGTATCAAACAGATATTAGTAACGTGCGTCTAGGTCAAAAAGCCACTATTACTAGTACGGCTTTTCCAGGAACAATACAAGGAACTGTCAGTGATATCAGTTTGCAAGTTGACAGACAAAATATCTTAAGTATCAATCCCACAGCAGAAACAGACCGCAGGGTTATTCCAGTCAAAATCCGCATTGATAATCCTAAAGACAGTCAACGGGTATCAGGTTTAACCAACTTACAGGTGGATGTAGCCATTCAACTTCAATAAACAGTTAATGGTTAATAGCTAATGGTTAATAGCTAATGGTTAATAGCTAATGGTTAATAGTTAATGGTTAATAGCTAATGGTTAATGGTCACTGATAACTGATATGGAACTATGGTTGTTAAAACTCCCTTAGCATGGCTACAGCTTGTCCGCAATAAAGTTCGTTCTTTGGTCGCTGTAGCTGGTATTGCTTTTATTGTCATTCTCATGTTTATGCAACTTGGTTTCCAAGATGCTCTTTATTCAAGTGCGACTCAGGTACACAGACACTTAAAAGGAGATTTATTTCTCGTCAGTTCTCAATATAAAGCTTTAACTGCTAATCAAAGCTTTTTTCGGACTCGTCTGTATCAAACTTTAGGTTTTAATGGTGTGGAGTCCGTTAGTCCTATGTACTTAGGATTTGCCAAATTTAAAAATCCTGATACAGGACAAAAATACTCAATCTACGTGATTGGGTTTGAACCGGGAAAGCCAGTCATGGCTATGCCAGAAATTGAACAAAATTTAGATAAAATTAAAATTCCTGATGTCGTACTTTTTGACCAGAATTCCCGCCCGGAATTTGGAGATGTCGCTAACAGATTTCAACAGGGAAAAACTGAGCCAATCATTGAAATCTATCCTTTTAATTCTATCACTGGTTACAGAGTTCGAGTTGGGGGCTTATTCAAATTAGGTCCCTCCTTTGGTGTGGATGGTAACTTAATTGTCAGTGACTCAACTTTTCTCCGTATATTTCCTAATAGTCGTCCATCGGAGATGATAGATATAGGTGCTATCACCCTTAAACCTGGTGCTAATCCTCAAAATGTGATAAAACATTTACGTGAAAACTTACCTAACGATATTCTGATTTTTACTCGCGAAGGTTTTATTAATTTTGAAAAAGAATATTGGGCTAACAGAACACCCATCGGGTTTATACTTAATCTTATGCTGTCAATGGCTTCTATTGTTGGGATAGTCATTGTTTATCAAATTCTCTACAGCAATATTTCCACGCAATTGGTCGCCTACGCTACTTTAAAAGCCATTGGTTACGCCAATAATTATTTGTTGGTTGTTGTCTTTCAACAAGCTTTTATTTTAGCAGTATCAAGCTATATACCAGGAGCTATTATTTCTTGGTGGCTCTACGATTTTGCGATGGAAGCTACTAAATTACCAATCATGATGAGCATTAACAATGCAATTCTTGTTTTAATATCAATTATATTGATTTGTATGACTTCAGGAGCGCTGGCTATCAACAAACTTCGCTCTACAGATCCAGCAGATATTTTTTAAGTTTAGGGGTGTAGGGGGGTAAGGGTGTAGGGGTATAGGGGAAATTCAAGAAGTCACTTCATGTATCACTGAAGTTTAATGAAGATTTTCTGTCTTCTTCACCTACACCCCCACACCCCTACACCCCCACAC
>JAWQFQ010000229.1:12678-15487 GCA_035967975.1 Scytonema sp. PMC 1070.18 | reverse complement strand
TTAGTTGTTAGTTGTTAGTTGTTGGTTGTTAGTTGTTAGTTGTTAGTTGTTAGTTGTTAGTTGTTAGTTGTTAGTTGTTGGTTGCTACTATCCACTATCCACTATCCACTAACTACTATCCACTAACTACTATCCACTATCCACTATCCACTAACTACTATCCACTATCCACTAACAAGTTCCTTATAAAACTCCAACTGCTGTTTTGCTAAAGCCTTATTCGTATACTGCGCCATTGCTTTTTGATATCCCAGTTCACTCAGATTTTGGGCTAATTCCGGTTTTTCCATCAATTGAAGTATACAATCAGCAAGGGCTTGAATGTCTCCTTCAGGAAATACTAAACCTGTATTACCAATCACATAAGGTATTTCACCAGAATTAGAACCAATGACAGGAACTTTACAAGCCATTGCTTCAATAAGGACGTGACCAAATTGTTCTTTCCACCCAACAGAAGTTAGATTTTTTAGATTATAATTTGTTTCCGATGGCAAGACTAAAGTGCTCATTAAATTTATGTAATTAGGAACTTCATCATGGGGAACACTTTCTATCAAAATCACTCTTTTTTTAAGATTATGGTCCTCAATTTTACTCATTATTTCTGACTGTAACGGTCCCCGTCCTAAGAGCAAAAATTTCCAAGGCTTATCCTTCAAAATTGCCAAAGCATCCACAAGAGTCAATAATCCCTTTTCTGGAACAAAGCGTCCAACAAAACCCACAACAAAATCTTCTGCTGCAATTCCCAACTGAGTTGCTAGTTCTGGTTGAGGGGTGGGAGTGAAGAGGTTTTCATCAACACCTAGTTGAGGCATTACTTTGATTGGACCTTGGTATCCATGTTGGCGTAAAATTTCTGCACCGTCTTGATTTCCAGAAATGATTCCGTGACTGTTCTTCAGGTTATACTCTTCTAACAAAGAAGCTGGAAATTTTAATTTATAAGGTATATTCCACCAGGTAAAAAATAGATTTTTTGCCTTCAGGCTTAATAATTTATTTAAAGTGATCATTTCTGCATAAGAAAGACCCCTAGACCCTTGTTCTACCTGGATTATCTGGGGACGTAACTTCTGCAACAAAGCCACTATATCAGCACCAAATGTAAGAAGACCTTGATGATTTTGACTGAAGTTAGAAACTGGAACAATACGGAATTTGCCTTCATCTCGGTATTGGGTTTCAATAATTTTGTTTTGAACTCCGCCTGGTTTCCACTTTTTCGGAACAACAACTGTGACTTCAATGTCTGATTCTAATTGAGAGAGAAGACGTAACTTTTCGCAGTTCAGGTCTACTATATATGTGTGGCTGGCGACAAGAATTTTCATAGTTAATGGCTAATTGTTAATGGCTAATTGCTAATGGCTAATGGCTAATTGTTATTTAGCTATATTTTGCATGGAAATAAATTGAGATTTTGATTCAGCTAGCATAGATTAGCTAATAGCTAATAGCTAATAGCTGATAGCTATTAGCTAAAATTTCTCATCCATACGAGTATAACTTTGACCATCATTCCACGCAGATTGAATGATAGTACCCAAAGCTTTAAAAAAGCCTAAAGTGTAGAAAATACCACGAGTAGCAATTTTGACAGGGGAACCACTTTTGTGACAGGGGGGATGTCCGAGGACGTGACAATCAAATAGACGGGCGAAAAGGCGTAGGGCTTGGATAGGAGTTAAGTTTTTCAGCCCCATTAAAAAATGATTGTGATAAAAAGTGAGTTGATACTTGAGCGATCGCATACTAATATCATGACAACCCCCCGTTTCTTCACCCAAATGTACTAAGTGTGCTTCAGGGTCGTACCAAATTTTATATCCGGTTTGGCGCAATCTCAAACAAAAATCCGACTCTTCCCGTACCGCGCTACCGCGAAACCTCTCATCAAACTTCAGTCCGTGCTTGGTAAAAATTTCGTTGCGGAAAGACATATTGCAACCCCTAGCTGTCAACACTTGCTGGGGTTTGACTGTATGTACTAAATCAATGTAATACCAAGCAATTCCAGGGTCCATTGCTTGAGGAGGTAGGTATTCAATCTGCAAATTCCCTCCAGAGTCACCCAACTTCATTCTGTCAAAAACCCGTCCAGCGACAGCCCCTACATCTGGTTTGTCCATGTAGTTCTTTGCGTGTGCTGCTAAAAATCCAGGAGGTAACTGCACATCATCATCAATAAACAAGATAATATCTCCAGCCGCTCGACGCACAGCATAATTCCGCGCCCCTGGTAAACTCGCCCATTCAATCCTAAACCACTTTATTTTACCTGCTGTAGCGACTTCCTCTAGGTAAGCTTCTATTTCTGGCTGGTGTTTTGGGGTTTGATCGACCACCAAAACTTCAAAATTTGGATAGTCCTGTTTTAGAACATCTGTAATACTATCCCGTAGCGGTTCTTCACGACTATATGTCGGTATAATTACGGAAATTAAAGGATGAGAAGACATTTCTATTTACCCTATCAAAATACTCGTTTTTTTTTACAACTATGTTTTAACTCTTTTTCTAGAGAACTTTCAAGAAAGATAGGGGTGTGGGGTGTCGGGTGTCGGGTGTCGGGTTCGGGTGTAGGGGCGAACGGTTGTTCGCCCGAAGAATGTCGGGTGTATGGACAAACCGTTATTCGCCCGAACAATGTCGGGTGTATGGACAAACCGTTATTCGCCCGAACAATGACGGATGTATGGACAAACGGTTGTTCGCCCGAACAATGACGGGTGTAGGGGCGAACGGTTGTTCGCCCGAACAATGACGGATGTATGGACAAACGGTTGTTCGCCCGAACAATGAC
>JAWQFQ010000229.1:0-12578 GCA_035967975.1 Scytonema sp. PMC 1070.18 | reverse complement strand
GGATGTATGGACAAACGGTTATTCGCCCGAACAATGACGGGTGTAGGGGGTAAATTGTGTCATTTTACGCCTGCTACTTCTGCATAGAGTTGGTCGAATAACTGATTTTGTTTTTCCGCATTATTAAAATTCAGGGCTTGAGCAAGTGCTCCTGCGCTAAGAGATTCATAATGTTCCCCACGATCCGTTCTCTCGAAAAACTCCATAATCAATTGCAAAGCTTGATTTGCTAAATATTCATAAGTGTTATTAAGGATATCCCAGTACTTGTCAGTGTTTAGTTCTTCATGCAACCAGTTTTTCCAGTGTCTCAACTTGTTTAGCTCTAATTGCAAAACATAGCCATTGTCACCATGACGAACAGATTCTGGTAAAGCACATACATTGGTCGAAATAACAGGAGTTCCTAATGATAAACTTTCCGTGACACTATAACCATAGGTATCATGTAATGTAGCTAAGAGATGAAAATCACTTTGTAATAGTAACTCCAGAACTTTGTCATTTGGAAGAGATGAGTGATAAACAAC
The DNA here is from genome assembly GCA_035967975.1 of Scytonema sp. PMC 1070.18. GTDB lineage: Bacteria > Cyanobacteriota > Cyanobacteriia > Cyanobacteriales > Nostocaceae > Scytonema. Next base: position 12,048 of record JAWQFQ010000229.1, on the reverse strand, counting down.
GTTATCTAAATCAAGTAATTTTAAATCATCTTCATACTTTGTTTGATCAGGAAAATCAGTCGGAACTCCTAAACCATGCTTCAACGCAGATATAATATATATCTGAAGAGGCAATCCCATTTTCTTTGCTTTCTTTGCCAATCTTAAAGCGACGATTCCACCTTTTCTCGCAACTTGATGTCCTACAAACACTAATTGTAAACTTTGCTTATTTTCAAATTTTTTTGGAGATTTAACTTTGATGGGAAAATTCGGATAAATAATATCTACTTTATGTTCAAGTTTTTCTAACAAATTATTTTTAAAGTCTCTGATTAAATTCAAACATCTCATTTTCGCATAATCTGATATTGCTATCATTTTTTTACAATTCTCTAATCCTAACCGATTGTTTAAGCTTTCATAAACTAAGTAATCAAAAGAATTACGAGGAGTTCGGTATAAAAATCGATTGTCTTCAAAAGTGATTATCCAAGGTTTATTTGTATACTGTATTTTGTTAAAAGCATGAACAACTTGGTATTTTCGCCAAAAATATTGGTAGGCATTCAAGCTTGAAAAAGGAGCCCAAAATTTTTCAAAAGGGTATTTTCCTGTAGGAAAAGGTCGAGCCAGCATAAGTTTATGCTTAGAATAGCGAGGTACATTAGGGAGACTCATATGGACATCGCCTGCAACCATTATGTTCAGCATTGTTTCTCACCTGTGATATTTGTTAGACTAGTTCAGTGGTGATTTGAGAGTTCTTTTCTTCTTTGCCGGTTGTTGAGAACCCTCAGCTAACCTCTCTTGTTTATCTATGACTGGTAATTTCACAAGAATTCCTGCTGCAAACCAGTAATATACAGCCACTGGATCGACATCTAGTGGATAATAGTAGGTGTTGTAACTAATAAACAATATAAATACCCATAAAGCGGCGGCGTAACTACGGAAATTACGGTTTTTTATGGAGCGGTATGTTCGGAAACAAGTGATTGTTAAAGTCGTCGCCAAAGCTAGAAATCCTAACAGTCCCAATGGTCCAATTTCATACATAATTTTGGGATAGTAGGTTTCTAGCAGTTTAGTTTGACCTAGCGCACGGGCGGAGTTCGTAGCACGACCTAAGCCACTTCCTAATGGTCCTGGTAGATTTTTCCAGACTTCCTCAAATTGCTGTGTGATAAATTCTTGAGGTGGAGAAGCTTCCCAACGTTCAGAAAAACTTTGTGTCCTTTCTTCTAAAACGGCTGGGTTACTCACTACTGCAATCCCCAAAATCAGCGCTAGTCCCACACCTACAGGAATAAACCGTTTGAGGTTGCGGACTTGACCGGTAATAATCAGCAAAGCTACAAAGCATGTAGGTACTAATGCTAAAGCAATTCTCTGTCCAGAGATAACTGCGTTAATAAATACCGTTGCGATCGAACCTAAACTGATTAAACGCCAAATCATAGAGGGGTCACTAAAGCCAGAAGCAAAGCTAAAAAAGGTACTGGAAATTAAGAACCAAGCCCATTGCCAAGGAGCAACAAAGGTTCCAGGTAAGCGAATCATCCCTTGTTCTGGACTGAAGACTAAAGAACCCCCAATATAACAACGGGCGTCAATGGTAGCTTTGAATAAAGCATCTCCCTCTAAGTTTCTGGTCCCTTGACATACTCCACTTGCTAGTAACATATATTGAACAAATCCCAGCCCACAGCAAATGAGGATCAGAACAACCTGTAAACGTGAGAAAAATAAAAAATCTTTCTTATTGCGAATTAGATAGTAAGCGCAAGTAATCAGCGGAACATAGCCCAAAAATACTTTTAAACCTAATATTCCCATGAAGAAGGGTTGTTCGTTGCGTGGGGCTTCCCCAAATCCAACAGCGGGAGGGCTTAACTGCTGGGAACCATTGACAAACAACAGTACCATCACACACAAGCCTAACAGAATAAACAGTGGAGGTTTAATTTCTTTTGGAAGAATAAAAGGTAACCTCTGCTGGCGACAAGTTTGCCAAAGTCCGATCAGTGCAGGAATGTAGAAGGAGTCTTTTGCAAGTTGGAGTATAGGACTATTCCCAATATAGTAGGTAATAGTACCTCCAAATGGTACGTAAATTAGGAAGGCAAAAAAGGCTTCGCGGGGATATTTATAAGACAGCGCCATAGTGATGGTTCCCAGTACAGCTGGCAATGCTGCCTTAATTCCACCTATGAAAGCCAGAATAATACCAAGAAAGATACCAATAGAAGCAGAAGTTGTGAGAAGATTCGTAAATTCTTTTCGTGCTCTTGCCGCTTTACGCTTCTGAGCTAAACGTTCTTGGAGGCTAAGGGTACTTGTTTCAGACTGCTTTTTTGAGTTTTTCGACTTCTTCTTGAATTTAGACTTTAATTTCAGCATATCAGAGGAGTAGATTGGCAGGGCAAACGCATTCAGATTTTGCGGAACACCTAAGTCAAATATACAGTCGGTATTTTTTCACAAGCAAAAGCACATAAAGTCCTTTTACTAATTATGCTTTCCTCTTTCAAGAATAACGATGCTTATGTCTTTATACTGGTTTCGCTTACAAAAAAACAGAGGGCTGCCATCTAGTAAATACATAGTTTTTGTTCAAAATTCCGTAATCTTCGGTAAATCCCAAAGAGCGATCGCAACACTTAGAGAAGCCAATAGAGTCTTTATGTATTTAACCTATCCATTTAGTAAAAAATATAACATATATATTTTTGTATACTTAGATTGTCAGTGTATTAGGGACTTCCAAATAAAAAAATACTCAATAATTTCTTGTGGTACGGGCATCTTGCCCGTCAGGACCAGGAGCAGGCGAGGACGCCCACCCCACAATATTAGTTAATTTATTTCTTGGAAATCCCTTAGTCAACACGAGGGACAAAACATCTGGTTTCTGTTGTTGAAAAGACTAATTTTCCGTCACTCCACCAGAGATTTTTAATTCCTGTCTCATAGCAAAAGTCTATTCTTATGGACTGAAAGATTGTATATATTTATTTGTATTCAGGAATACTTTTTAATTTGTGGGTTAGTAGTTTATCCTGAAAGATGCGAGATGTAAAATAACTACCTTGCTGCGAGTTAACTCCTTAGCGATCAACAAGTTGATAAGTTGGCTGGTTTTTAAGTCAACTTGCCATATTTACAATTTGCCAGTATGCTAGTAAGCAATATGGTTAGTTTTACATTCTAAAGATTATCACGTGAGTAAACCAAAAAGGAGGCGTGGTTAAGGCCACCTCTAACATCCGCCTAGAGGATTGCTAGTAAAGTAGGTTAGTTTTCTCGCAATTGACCTTGACCTTTAGAGAAGCCTCACTATGGGTTAAGGAGTGTTACGACGCAAATATAGACCACTACGAATAAGTCTTTTCCCCTGCCGCTCTTAATCTAAAGTCAAAGATGAGAGCGGTTACTAGGAAAGTAGCACTATATTTAATCATCCCGCAGGTGTGGGCGAAGAATAAAAGTTATTGGCAAGTATTCAAGTTTGTACCTACGGATACGATCATGTCAGTCTGTAGCTGTACAACCAAACGATTAACTAGGTCTCAAGGTTTAAAGCCAGTGTCGGAGCGGATAGTGAGGCACTCCGTTGCTCTGGTTACCACCAATTTAGGGACTTCTAAATAAACAAGTCTTTATTATCTCTTGTGGCATAGGCGACACGAGCCGTCAACAGGTAGGGGCTAGCTTTGACGCCCGCCTCACAAGAGGTGAGATTTATTTCTTGGAAGTCCCTTAAAGGAAATGCCGAACCCGTGAGGGAACCGACCAATAACACTCATAACTACGATGACACCTATTGGGAGGCGTATTCGAGCAAAACCATATGCGTCTTGAGTAAAAGATATCAGTTCGTAATTGCCCGAACGAAAGTACAACGCCCTTCGGGTTCAGCAGTCCCCTCGGTCGGAAAACCCTCCTACCTATCCTTTTCTTCTCCTGTCACCAGACGCTGCACGTAGCTTGCTTCCCTGAGCGTGAGCGCGTCCTGCTCTTAGGGGGTAAGAGAGGCTCAGCCAACACTAGGCTGCTTCACAAAATTACCTGGTATTGAGTAACTCCCGTGTATGGCGACGCTTGACAAATCAGGCGTATATTGTCTTCTCCGTGGTAGCACATACACACGGTTTCCACACTTAAGGGAGTTTTTAGATGACTGTGACACAATTAGTTTATAGACAGAGCTTGAGCAAAACAGCAAAAGCGATAATCGCTAGTTTTGTTGCGATGTTGATTCTTTGTGTTGTACCTATTCTAGTCCGATGGAGCGAAAATGAAATTAGCCCCAATGCCGTAATGTTTAATCGTGGCTGGATAGCAGCTATGATTTTTCTACTATGGCAAGAGTTGTCGCTTCTACATCAGCGTCGGTCGGGAGAGCAATTGTTGATCGAGCACTCACTTGACAAAAAACAAATTCTGTTATTAATAGCGTCTGGGGTATTCTCCTGTATGACTCAGCTTCTTTGGGCTTGGTCACTGACTCAGACCAGTGTTACTAACTCATCATTGATACATAGCTTGACTCCTTTTTTTACTGCATTTGGAGGATATCTATTTCTCAAGCAACGTTTTGATCATAAATTCCTAGTTGGTCTTGCGATCGCAACTCTGGGAACCATTACTCTTGGTTTAGTTGATTTAGAAGTCGCTTCTGTTAAACTTCAAGGTGATTTACTTGCCTTTCTTTCAGCACTTTTCTTCGGTCTTTATCTTTTGACAGTAGAGAAACTTCGGACACAATTAGCAGCTATAACTATCCTGACTTGGATTTGTAGAATAGTTAGTGTTTTGTTTGCACTGATTTTATTTACTACCCAGGAAGAATGGTTTCCTCACTCTTGGAACGGGTGGTTGGCTGTTATTACTCTGGCTCTAACTTTTAATCTTGGTAACGGGCTACTTACATATAGCCTCAAACATTTGTCCTCTAGCTTTATAGCAATGATTTATCTTTTAGAACCAGTTGTCACTGCCTTTTTATCTTGGGTTATCTTGGCAGAGGCGATGAGTCGGTCGAATATGATAGCATTTGCGATCGTCATCCTAGGCATTTACCTTGCTTTAAATAGTACACTAGGGCAGACATCGACAGATCATTAGAATAGCCAATATTTATACTTTAAGCGGTCAGCACATCGCGTATCAGCTAAGAGCCAAAAACTTATAGCTCATAGAACCTAGCTGAATCACTTATCTGTTGTTTATTCCCGTGCAAAGTATACCCTGTTTTTTTGTGCAAGTACCCACAGACTGCTTTGAATGAGAGGTGCGGTTCATCCAGTAAGTGGGTTATTTGCTATCCTAGAAATGGCACTGGTCAAACCAAACCGAAAGCTGACATCAATAAAAGTAAGTGCTACTGTACCAATCCAGAACGTAAAGCACGGACAGCTGCTTGGGTACGGTCAGCAACGCAAAGTTTACTCAGAATGCTGCGGACGTGAGTTTTTACAGTACCGATGGTCAGGTGGAGTTTTTGAGCAATTGCTGCATTGTCACACCCAGCAACAATCAACTCCAAAACTTCCATTTCCCGGTCGGTTAACGGGTAAGTCTCTATAGCTTTTTCAATTTCTGGATCAACAGCATTAATCATAACTCGTTTTCCCCCTCCACCATTTTCATTGGGGAAATCCTGACGTATTTGTCGCAGTACAATATCCGCTATAGTTGGATCGATCCACGATGTACCAGTATAGATTGTTTGTATCGCTTCCACCAATTTTTCTGTTGCAATATCTTTCATGCAGTAGGAATCTGCTCCAGCTGCAAAAGCTGCTAACACAGCACTATCGCTGTTATTCATTGTTAGAATCAACAGCTTAGTAGTATGGTCTTGCATCTGTGCCTGATATTGCCTAAACTGACGTGTGAGTTCGATTCCATCCATATCAGGTAGACCAATGTCGATCGTGGCGACATCGGGCTGGAGAGTTGTCAGGAGTTGTAAACCGTCTGCTGCATTAGCAGCCTCTCCGACAATTTTAATTTCTGAATGGGTTTGCAAAGCAGCCCGCAAACCCATCCTCGTAAGGTTGTGGTCTTCAATCACGACGACCCTAATTTCACTCATGGCTGGTGACTTCTTCCCTTTATATGAGGTTATTCTAATTGCGATTTTATACAAAAAGGAAGATGCCAAGAAAATTCATCCACCTTTAGCAGTAAAAACTAAGTTTTTTTACATCCTCAGCAATAATACACTGGCTTGTATAAGACCCGTTTATTTCAAGGTGGATGCAGAAGTAAGGGACGCAGGGGAAGTAAAATCAGTAGATGTGCAAAATTCTTTATATATCAGATAGATTTCTCAGCCTTGTATAGCAAGAAGCTAATGTAAAATTATAAGTATTGATTTATGGGTTTCCACCCATTAAAACTACTGGCGCAAGATGTGAATTTTGACGGGTTTAAGCTGTCGGTTCCGGAAGTCTAATTCACGGTTTAGTGCTTTAGCAAATATTTATAGCAATCGTCGTTGATTTGTGAGAATTGCGAGTTTCAGAAACCCAGTATCTCAAAGATACGGGGTTTCTCTTTTCTCTCGCTTAAAATTGATTATAGACACATAAAATAAAATAGTGTCCGTAGAGAACATCTACAGACACTCAAAAAAAGTAAACTAGTTAATGGTGTAAGCTTTTATACTTATTCTAAAGGCTTCTTCATTTCGTCTTTAATATTTTCAGCTGTGTGACGTATCTGAGCCTCAGCCTGCTTTGCTTTGCCTTCAGCTTTGTCATTAGGATTACCAGTAACTTCGCCTACGACTTCTTGAATTTTACCTTCAACATTTTTTGCAGTCGCTTCCATTCTGTTTTCAATGCTCATAATTATCTCCCTTGTTTTGCATTTCTTGTAAAAGTAACTATATATAGATTAACGGCTCTTCTATTTCAGGGCCTCTATCTTAACGCATATTTTATTTGGTAAAAATCCCTTAATTTCGTCTGCATTAAGAATTTTTTTATTCATCTTCAAGATTCACATCAATATCTATTTGACAGACCTATTAAATAATATTTTCCTTTCTTAAGATAAACAATTTTCAAACTCAAGGTAGACGGGTTTTAGCTCGTTCAAATGCTAAAGTAAGCGTAATATTTAACAAATAGAAGCTTGTACACCAATCTTAAATGGTTTGTGAAACTTTTCTCTAAAGCTGTTATTTGATATTTGTCTTTCTTATTTCAATTGACAAATCAATAATGACTAAAGAGGATTTTCACGAATGTTTCAGAGAATGTTTTAAAAGTCTTCTTGTTAGTAGCAAAATATTTCACATCCCTCTACATCTCCCTTTTTAAGGGGGATCGTTAGAGATTTCCCCTCCTTTTTAAGGGGGGCTAGGGGGGATAAATCAGTGCTTGAAATTACAGCTAACCACTTTTCAAACATCCTCTCACCACTTTAATAAGATTGCTGTAGTTATACCATTTTATGCAGTTTGTAGATTTCTTAGAGAAAAAAGCAAACTGAAAAGGTATCAGTCAATAACGTCTTGATTAGTTTGGAGGAAAAACTATGAATTTTGCTCGTTATAATCTCCCATTTCGTCCTTTCCGCATTTTGATTGCTGCTTTTGCGTGCATGATACTACTTTTCTCTAACGTTACACCAGCTAGTGCGATTGGTAATACTAGAAGTGATGCTTATCAAGGAACCGCACAACTTAATAAGATTCAGCGCAAAACTGATGAACTGACTCGCTCAGAAATTCCCTCAACAAGAGAAGTTCAATTAGAGTCAAATAAAGGGCTTAATGAAGTTCAAGGTGACGCTGATATTGACAAAATGAAAAGCCCAGAAAATTCTCAAAATGTAACTAGCGTAGAAGATAAAGTCACAAATTTATTTGAAAAAATCACTGGAAAGAAGTAGACAGTTCTCAGTCTAGAGTTCAATAGGAGAAAGCTGGTATATTTGCCAGCTTTTTTTATCAAAACTAGTAAGCGTTTAGCTATCAGCTATCAGCCGTCAGCTTTTATCAGCTATGGGAGTGTTTTTTTCAAATCTTTAACTGCAGGTGCATGAAGCACTTTTCCATCATAGTTGAAGCGAGAACCGTGACAGGGACAGTCCCAACTTTTTTCAGCATTGTTCCAGGCGACAATACAACCTAAATGAGAACACACAGCAGATACGGTATGAATTTTTCCTTGTTCATCTCGGTAGGCGGCTACTTTCTCACCATTCACCGTCACCAATTTTCCTTCTCCATTCACAACGTCAGCTAAAGAATCGCCAAGCCCTTTGATGCGATCGCCTACCCAACGAGCCCCCACATCAATGTTCTGTTTAATACCTTCTGTCGTCAAAAACGGAGTAGCACGGGTAGCATCATAAATTTCCATCCAAGGACTATCTATGCCTAGAATTGTATTTGCAAGAAGCATTCCCGATAAAGTACCTTTTGTCATTCCCCAAAGGCTAAACCCTGTAGCTACGTAAATATGCTGATTTAAAGGAGTTAATTTTCCTATGTAGGGAACTTTATCAAAAGAGACAAAATCTTGAGTAGACCAACGGTATTCAAAAGAATCAACCCCAAACCGAGAACGAGCAAACTCTTCCAAATCTAAATACTTTTCCTCAGTATTCGTTACAGTTCCTACTTTATGACCACCACCACCAACCAGTAGCAGCAAACCATCTTGATAGGGAGTCGTGCGAATAGAGTAATAAGTTTCACCTATCCCAATATACATTCCCTCTGGTGCTTGCGACGGATCGATTCGCGCACCAATAATGTAAGAACGTTTAGGATACGTTTTAGCAAAGAACAGCCCTTGGTCTAAAATGGGTATGTTAGTTGTAACAATAACATCTTGCGCTTTCAGAGTTCCCCTATCAGTAATAACTTGACAGGGTTTACCTTCTTCAACAGTTTGCACTCTCGTGTTTTCAAATACATAGCTACCATTACCTGGAATAAGATTGGCAAGGTGTAGCAAGTATTTTCGTGAATGAAACTGAGCTTGGTTATCAAATTTAACTGCGCCAGCAATGGAAAAAGGTAAAGAAGTCGCTTTTACAAAAGAGGCGGGAAGTCCTAGTTTAAGAGCTGCTTCAACTTCTTGTTCAATTTGGTTCAGGTTGTCTTGAGATTCCGTAAAAGTATAGGCACTTCGGCGACTAAAGTCACAGTCTATTTGTTCTTCCTCAATGAAAGCAGCAACACGTTCTATAGCTGCTTGGTTTGACTGTGCGTAAATCCTTGCCTTTTCTTCACCAAAACTCTTAATCAAATCTGCATAAATCAACTGATGAAGAGAGGTAACTTTGGCAGTAGTATGACCACTCACACCTGTAGCTACGTGTTCGGACTCAATGACAGCAACAGTTTTGCCAGCACGTTTTAGCAATGTAGCAGCTGTTATTCCAGCGATACCTGCACCAACAATTGCAACATCCACAGACACAGTATTGACAAGTGATGGAAAGTTGGTCTCAGGTGTTGAGTCTATCCAATAAGAACTTGGTTTTCCTGGTAATTTATGCATATCTTTTCACAAATTTGTTCGTTGCTAATTGTTCATTGCTAATGGTTAATTGTGTCCTCCCATTAGCAATTAGCCATTAGCAATCAACTATCTAACTAATCCTGCTCTCAAAGCCAGAACTGCAACCTGAGTGCGATCGCTCACACAAAGCTTATTCAATATATTACGGACGTGAGTCTTCACTGTACCGACTGTGATGAAAAGTTTCTCAGAAATTTCTGCGTTGCTACATCCATCCACAATCAGCTGTAAGACATCTAATTCTCTTGCTGTCAAGGGATAGCTTGGAATCATCTGACTTTCTTCCTGAGACAAACCGTTAATGACAACCGTTGTTGAGCCAGAACTTGCATTGCTTGTAGCGTAAACCTTTTGGCTTTGCTCCAATACTATACGGGCAATAGACGGATCGATCCAGGAATTCCCTTCATGGGTTGATCGCAAGGCATCTGCCAGCTTATCAATACTACCATCCTTCATATAGTAAGAATCTGCTCCAGCTGCAAACGCAGCAAGGACAGTATCCTCACTATCTTGCATGGTCATAATCAATATCTTAGTTTCAGGTACTTCGCCCTCATCCCCAGAATTCTTAAACTCTTGGGTCAACTCTATTCCACTCATGTCGGGCAGACCTATATCTACGATCGCAACATCTGGTAATGTTGAGTTAAGAAGCTTTAGACCCGATCTTGCGTCCTTAGCTTCACCAACAATTTCAATGCCCTCATGCTGCTTGAGCGCAGCACATATACCCATACGAGTTAGTTCGTGATCTTCAATTAAAACAACGCGAATTGCATTCATGGTCAAATCTCAATCTTTCTATAAATAGAGAGATACTTAAATCAACTTTTGAGAGGGTTCTCTCTGACTGTGAAAACATTTTAAGAGGCGAAAACGATTTTCGTCCATCCATCTACAGAATGGACATAGAAAAATTCGACTATCCGCAAGAAGCAAATACTATCATTCGTGCGACAACATAACAATCGTCCCAATGGGTGATGATTTCTGTAAAGTTATGGAAAACCGTTAGAGGAAAGTTCTCATCATGCATGAAATACAAGTACTACCTGTACCTGGGTTGGCGGCGATATAACCATTTCAACGGATATATAGAACGAACACTTTCAAACGGGACAACATCAAAAGGTAATTGAACCGTAAAAGTGCTACCCACTCCGACTTCACTTTGTACATTTAAACTCCCCTGATGAGCCAGAACAATTGCTTGTGCGATCGCCAAACCCAATCCAGAACCGCCAGTGCTGCGAGAGCGATCGCTATTCACACGATAAAAACGGTTAAAAATCTGAGGAAGTTCATGTTGTGCAATCCCAATACCCGTATCTTGAACTCGAATGACAGCATAAGAGTCACTGCGCTCTAAAACAACGGTAACTTTCCCCCCTTTGGAAGTATATTGAATTGCATTGACAATTAAGTTAGAAACCAAACGATAAAGTTGCTCGGAATTGCCAATAATATTCAAAGGTTGATTAGCGCGTATTAAAGCTGTCAACTTTACCCCAGCAATATTCGCCATTGCTGTAAATTCCTCAATTAAATCACTCACAATCTCATCCAAACAACAAACTTCCCGTACTGGTATCGGTTGTCTGTCCAAGCGAGATAATAGTAGTAAATCCGCCACCAGAGAAGTGAGGCGCAGATTCTGACGGTGTATAGTCCGCAAAACATCCCTTGATTCTACTTCATCAAGTTGCGGTATCATGAGTGCTGATTCTACCGTTGCTTGTGTTGCAGCTAAAGGTGTCCGCAGTTCATGTGCAGCATCCGCTGTAAACTGTTGAATTTGTCTGTAAGATTGATAAATAGGTTGCATCGCCAACCTTGCCAACCACCAACTAGCAACCCCAACCAAACCCATTGCTATCGGTAATCCCAAAACTAAAATAAGTTTTACCGCACCCAAATAACCCTCAAAGTCCTCAAGACTTCGCCCCACTTGAATGTATCCCCAATCGCGATTATCTTGAGTATGCAGAACAAAGGAAATTTGGTGGTAAAGTCTACCCTTGCTGTCTTTGTGAGTTTGCCAAAGTTTCTTATTTAAATCCGTAGACAATCCTTGTGGATAAGAACCTGCAATAGCAATCAAGCGCCCTGAATTATCAAAAAAACGTACGTAGTAATCGCCCTGATTAATTGCACTAAGAGTATGACGTTTGGGATTCGATTGTTCTTGAATACAGGTACTTCCAACTATACAAAGATTTGGCAAAAGCTGCTTTACAACTGGTTCCAAACGTCCGGGCTGCTTAAGTTTTAGTTCAATACTATCATGCAGAGTTCCCGCAACAGTTTCTATTTCCCTGTCTAAAGTGACCCAATGAGCGTGAGACACAGCATGGTATACTCCCAAACCACATACACTTAAAATCAAAGCCATAACAAGCGCATACCACAAAGCCAACCGAACACGAGTACTTTTAAACAGTTTATTTTGATTCATTAGCAAAACCTCTTCCCCCACACCCCTACACCCTTACACCCCTACACCCTTACACCC
>JAWQFQ010000228.1:0-15696 GCA_035967975.1 Scytonema sp. PMC 1070.18 | reverse complement strand
GGTGTAGGGGTGTAGGGGTGTAGGGGTTAAAAACTATCATCAAATCTTTGGATATTCTTTAACATTCTTGCCCGAATTGTCAAAGAGTGTTGGTGGTATCATTGAATGAACTAGTGGCTAAATACATCCGATAGATACGCGCCTAGTTAATCGTGAAGATTAAAAAGCTCGTATTGGGGTCGAATTTATTGTTTGGAAAACCCTTACACCCCCACACCCTTACACCCCTACACCCCTATACCCTTACACCCCTACACCCCTAATTTGGTTTGACGACAACTACACCGTAAGCATCTGGGGAAAGATAATCTTGAGCCGCTTGCATTAAATCGCTGGCCTCGATAGCATGAATGCGAGATGGGTAATCAAATGCTGGTTCCAAGTCCCCTAGCATTGATTGGTAGTATCCGTATAAAGTGGCGCGATCGCTGGGTGTCTCATTGCCAAAAATAAACCTATTTGCTACTTTTGTCCGCATCCGGTCAATTTCTGATGCTTTCACCTTGTCTGTACGCAGATTACGAATATGTTGAACGATTCCTGCTTCTACTTCTGCTAAATTTTCCACTGCACAATACGCCACGATGTAAAAAGTTCCTTGCCATCGTTGCGTGATATTACTGACAGCAATATGGGAAACGAGTCCCCTTTCTTCCCGCAAATCCCTTACTAATCGTGATGTCATTCCATGTCCTAAGATTCCCGACAAGACATCAAGACCATAAGTTTTCTGTAATTCCATTAACCCTGGTACTCGCCACAGCATCACCAACCGTGCTTGCTGAAGACTTTCATCAACAAACTCTTTGCGGACAATTTCTGTAAATGACGGTTCGGGATTATATGCTGGGCGCTGAAAGCTGACTGCTTTTTGCTGACTGCTAACAGCTTGTTCAAATCCCTCTGCAATCATTTCGATTAATTCTTCCACAGGTAAATTACCCACAGCCACAGCAGTTATCGACTGAGGTTGATACCAACTCTTGTGAAAATCCCGCATTTGCTGGGGTTGAAGTTGGGAAATAACGGCTTCTGGTCCCAAGACGGGACGCCGATAGGGTAAGCGATCGTATGCAGTTTCCATTGCTCTTTGAAAAGTGCGGCGACGGGGATTATCTTCCGAGCGTCGGATTTCTTCAAGAACAACGAATCGCTCCCGTTCAAAAGCTGCATCAGGTATGCTGGCATTTAAGACGACATCAATTTGCAGTGGTGCAAGCTCCGCAAAGTCCTTGGGAGCACAGGTAATGTAGTAATGTGTATAATCTTGACTGGTAGCGGCATTAGTCACAGCACCCCGTTCCTCAATCCGACGTTCAAACTCGCCACTTCTCAGGTTCTCAGTTCCCTTAAAAATCATGTGTTCGAGGAAATGAGCCATACCGTTAATAGTATTTGATTCTGTGGCTGAACCAACGTTAACCCACAAGCTAAGGTTAACAGCTTCAATTGGCATCTGCTCTGCTACTACTGTCAAACCATTGGACAACTGGTGTAGCTTTGGGGAGTTAAGACGGGGGAATTTCAGCAGGGTGAACATCAGTTTCTAAATAAATAGGTTTACCTAGACTCAAGAGAGAATCAGTAGCTTTAGCCATCTATAGCAATCCTAAATGATTTATATGAAAAAATTGTACTCATTCCTGACCGTTAGACATAGGCGTGCAAATTAAATATGCGTGTCCTGAAAGCGTTGGTAGGGGCGCTCCTGCCGTTCGTCATTAGATAAATCTAACTATATAATATGATTTCTAACCCGTTTGAACGGGTTTAAGCTTGAGCGCCCGAATTTTAATTCAGGGTAAATCTACGGGCGTTGCATAGCGTAGGGATGAATTATTAAACCGCCAACGCGTAGCGTCTCGTTCGCGTAGCGTCTCGAAGAGAAGAGAAGACGCCAAGAGCGCCAAGAATTAAATTTTTCAACTGATAGAGAAAATAAAATCATCCCATAAATCAGCAACGCCAATCTACGCAGTATTGAGCCTGGAATTTTATCTCTAAACAGATAATTTGGCGATACTTAATGACTCCACTTTCAACTGACAAAAGTACCCTCTAAAATACCTAAAAACTTACGGAATACTACTTAGTTACCTTGATTTAAATTTTAGAAGTTAATCAAGAGGCTACAATATGCAAACTACTGTTTGTACGAATCAACCCGTTTTAAAAATAGGCTCCACAGGTTCAGCCGTCGTAGAGTTACAAAAACTTTTGACACAAAGAGTTCCTGTCGTTGATGAGTTGGAAGTTGATGGTATTTTCGGTGCAGTTACTGAATTGAGTGTGAAAGTCTTCCAGTTCTGTGTTTTCTTAGAAGATGACGGTATTGTCGGTTCATTGACTTGGCTTGCTCTTCAGTTAGGTCAACGTCCAGATTTACCTGTACTGCATCAGGGTAGCCAGGGTATTGACGTTATTAGAGTTCAAAATATTCTCAAATTTAATACCTTCACTAAGGAATATATGGGTTTTGACGGTTATGACTTTGGCAGTATTGATGGCATTTTTGGTGCAAAAACTGAAGAAGCTGTAAAAGCTTTTCAGTATGATAGAGGGCTTTTGGTAGATGGGGTGATTGCTTCTAAGACCTGGAAAGAATTGATGAAATTAGCAAGTATTATCAGCCATATTGCTCTGTAGAAAACATCGGGAAGTCACGTAAAAAGTAAAAGCGATCGCTCCTCCAATCATCTCCTTTTTCTCTTCCAACAAATCCTGCTAATGGTGAGGCAAGCAATATTTTGATATCTTCTTCTAACTGTTTGGCTGATAAATTGGTGTGGGATAACTGTGCTAACGCATTCTGCAATTCTTCCAACTCAGGATATTGGGGCGGTTGGAGCGTTTTTAGTTGGTGTTTGCGTAGAGCAAAAGTGCGATCGCTCAACACGGGCTTTATTTCTGAAATAGCCACAGGCTGGGGTAATGCAACAAATTGGCTGTTTTCTTTAACTGGAACCTCAATTGCTTTTGGTAAATAGTAAACGCGCAGGTAAGCTAAAAAAATGTTGTTTCGTTGGGTCAGTATTTCTTCTAAAGCTTCTCGTGTCCAAATTGTCAAAGAAGATAAGGCGGCTAATGATTCACTATTTTCAATAATTTGACAAAATTCGCATCTTGCCCAAGCTTTAATTAAGACTGTTTGACCTGCTAAGAGGGGAAGTTGTAACTGTTCTTTATCTGCAAATAAGCTCATTTGCTTAGGTTGTAGTAACAGTTTCTGAGAAGTTAACTCTGTAAATGAATTTTGTGCTGTTTTTATGAAATTTGAGCGATAGTATCTTTCGACTGAAAGTGGAACAGTTGAAGAATTAGCTGGGTAAAGAGTAAATTGCTGCTCAGGACGGATGAATTTCTTAGGTAGCGCAGCAATTGTTCGTCCCTGAATTAAGGCTTCAATATCAGGCGCAGGTAAGCATAGTGCTGTTGAAAGTGAAACAATTTGATTCATTTCTAATCAACGATCGCTAGGTTAACGTCAATGTCATTAGTAGTAGTATCAGACATACTTTGAGGAATTCTCATTGGTAAATCATCATCCGTTAAGTTGTCAGGTTCTTGACCAGAGGGGTCACTTAATATTTCTCGAATAAGGGGATTATTAATCGCCAGCTGCTTCTGCTTGATAAAATCAAAAATCTGCTCTTTCGTTAGTTCGTAATTTTCACACTTGGATACAAATGAGATAGCCAAGAGAGGTTTAATGTCTTGACTTTGTAACATTACCCACTCTCCACCTTGTTCGTGTAAAAGTTTTTGCAAGTGTTCTCTTGCTAATGCTGCACCTAAGTTAATTTTCTTGGAACGAACTAGACAACCGCGAGTTAGATCAAACTGTTTATAATTAATTAGTCTCTTTAAGGCAGCCCCTACATACTTACCTCCAGATTGCTGAATAACATCAACGCCAATCTTGACTTTTCCTTTGTTACCAATAATTTTGAAATCAATGAAACCTTTATCTGCTGGAGTTGCCTGAACTTTTTCAATGGCTTCAATTGTCACTCCTTCCACGGGTTCACCAACTAAACTGGAAAAACCAAGCCAAAGTGCATCCGCAATTGCTGCTTCATCTTCTAATAATGAATCAATCGATTTCTCGACATTTTTTAATTCATTCTGGAAGTAAAGTTCAATAGGAGAAATTCTTATTTTTTCATAGAAATTTTCTGCACACCACTTTAATAATGACCTAATAGTAGGCTTACTTCTCCCAAGTTCTCTCAGCTTAATTTCATTAAATGGGTAGAGAGGATGAGGTGGAGTTTGCTCATTCTCTTCATAAAATTCTTGCAATCTCTGGCGAACTATGGCGACTGTATCATCAGAGTTTAGATAATATAATTGAATAGGTTTTCTATCAGGTTGTTCGCTGACTAATCTATCTACAACCCCTTCAGCTTGTGGCAAAACCAAAATTTGCTCATTCCAGGTACGAGGATACATTGTCAGTAGTAAGACACCTCGCTTGAGGCTGTTATATAAGTTTTTTACTAAGCTGGCAATAACTTGTGCTGAGAGAAATCCATTATTATCGACATCTAATGTATCTAATTCATCAAAACAAATAACTGGAATTCGATAATCACTTATCAGGTCGAGAATCTGTCGAGTCATTATTAAAGCTTGACTGTCTCTATCCTCATGTTTTGGATTTGGTAACCCCATTGCTTCAGTTTGTATCTGTGTTAATTCAAGTCCTGCTAACCAATAATTGGCATAATTAGAATGAATGGAAGATAGTGTCCATAAAATAGCTTTTACTATGTATGGATTAGTAATATCAGGCTTTTTTTGTAAAACTAAATCAGTCAAAGTATCAATGAATTTAGGTGAGTGTTTACTCAACCAAGTTGGATAAATTTTAATATATTGCTCAGGGGTGTAATTCCATTCCTTTGCTTCATTAATCAGAATTGCTGCTATTTCTTGCCATTGCATAACCTTTTGGCTACCATTGGCTCTGAGACTAGAAGCAACACTTTGGAGAAATTGATACTTAATTTGATTGAGATCGTCATATTTGCTCATGTAGACGAATAAGGCACCATCTTCTACTTGTAATCGATGCCGAATCCGACTGATAAGATGGCTTTTACCTAGTCCCTTTTCCGCTGTGATAGTAATCCCTACAGTTTCACGCTGTCCTTGACGAATTTTTTCTAAAGCATCAAAGACTGCATTAGAAGCATGAGCGTTAATTGAAGGAACATCAGGAAAACTTTTTCCCCATATTTGCGAAGGTCTCACTACATCGTGTCCTGCAAAGGGATTTTTATTTCTAATTAATTCATCAATAGAAGGTGTGGTAGAAGTCATAACCGTGTGGGGTAAATGGGTGCGAGTAAAAGATGAATTAGAATTTTAACCGAGTGGCGTAGCAGCGTAATCCATCAAGTTCTGTTGTCACAGAATCTTCAATCTTGTCCGGAGCACTGTCTTCTACACTTCCACCTTGAAGTTGCAAAATGTCATCAGCTTGCATTTCCAAAAGCCATTCACTAAAATCAGAATGACTCACGCGATCGCCTATTTCTCTACGAATCCTGTAAATTGGTACCAAATCGTTTAAGTTATAGTCACGGTTAAGTTGATCGTAGGTTGTTAACGCTACTGGTTTAAACTCATCGTAAGATGCGATCGCACTCTTCACACCATGACTCTTCGCCCCATTCCTTGATACAACCGTTGAACTGACCGGACTATTTATCTGAGCTATCCACTTTAACAAAGCATTAGCCACCCAAGTTCCAACAATAGTTCCGTCAAATTTGGAATCTTGATTTTTCAACGCTTCACTCAAGACTTCTAAACCTTTAGGAGATACTAAGGAGCTCATATATACCGTCGCGCAAGTAATCTGCCGCCGGACGACGCAGTTCGTATCCTGATGCCGCCAATTGTTTGATTCGAGCTACACAGTTGGCATAACCTTTGCGGTCTTCTTTCAAAAGTCGCGTCAGCCATTCAAGGACAGGAACTTCCCCTTCTTCTTCCTGGTAGAAAACTACACGGGTTTCAGGCACAGGATACCTCTAATTATATCAATATTGTTATATTAGGATAACGAGTAGCATTCAGGCTCTTCGCCTCTAATGTGCTTTCAGCCACGCGTATTCCCTCACATTGGCAACCGTAAGCGGCAGCACGAGTATTAATTTTAACTTATTGTTTGCTGTTGATCTGAAACTTTTCTGGAGTTCCTTAGATAACAGAGATCGCTCTCCTGTTGTGTATGGAATGGCAGAGATTTTCGATGACATTGCTCAAACTCTCCAGAACATGGGCTTTGAAGTCATCCGCAATCCTCTACCCATCACTTATGTTGATTATCCTGAGTTCAAAACCCGTAGTTGGTACTTTGCGACAGCAAATAACTGTTTAATACAAATAGATTCATCTAGTGGAAATGATGTCTGGTTACCTACCTATGGTCATGGGGATTGGATGGATCTTGCTGTTATTGATGCAGAAAACAAACGTATTTGGGAAGAATTAGGTTTTAAAGTTCATCAATTAGCTGATTTTCATCCCTTTGCTCAAAATTTAGGTTCTGTTCATTGCATTAAGAAGTATATCGAGCGGAGTTGAATTATGATATTGCAATTCTAAATAATTCGAGACTAACGAGAAACCCGGTATCTTAAATGATTCGGGAGAAACAAGAAACCCGGTATCTCTAAGATACCGGGTTTCTGAGGCTTACGATTCCTTAATCAGTTCTATTACATAAGTATAAATACTGATGGAAATTTATTTTTTTCATCAATATAATTTTCTTATAGATTTAATCAGCCGATTTTTGTAATTTCCGCAGTCAACAAAATATCATTCCTCCTAAAAAATACATAGGGTGCTAACGTCAGGAGGGATAGTTTTTATAAAAAAATTGTTGCAGCAACAGTCTTAGAGCAAGCTGTGAGTGAAGGATGCAATGCAAAAAATATTCGTTAGCTGAAAATAAAATGAGACACAACTTAATAAAAGCTACAACCATTACTGTAGTTACTGGGATTGCAACTTGTCTACATCCGGCGATCGCTCAAGCTCAACAAGCGATACCGGAAATACCGCTTTTTGACACACCACTCCTCCAATTTTCTGGGTTTTCGGATCTTAACTCAGAAGTGACTGTTACCTTTTCTTTAAATCCTTCTGTTGAGGATATCAATAGCCTAGAGTCTGTAGGAGAGTTCCCAAGAGCTGTTCAAAACTTTACAACTAGTGGTAATCAAGAGACTGGTTTGAGTCCTCTATCTTTTGATTATGGAACTGTGAGAACTTCTAGACTCACATCTGATTCTACGACTGGTGCTTTCCCTGGAGTTAACTTGAACAACGACGGGTTGAGGTACGATGTCACATTTGAAAACGGATCGGAGACGTTGACGTTGTTCATTCCATCCAATGATTCTAGTCTCATCAATTCCCTATCTGGTTTATCTGAGGAATCTGATGGAATACAAGGAGTCGTCACTTATTCCGATGGGCGATTAGCAACAATTGTGAGTACAAACATCCCTGGGAGACAAGCTTTTACAGTCACCACAGTCTCTGTTCCAGAATCTACGGCTACAGCTGGTTTGGTTGGCTTAGGCGCTTTAGGTGCAGTATCAGTGCTAAAGCGTAACAAGCGTCTGAGCAAATCTGCTGAAATAAATTGTCAATAATATAACACAGCCTATCCCCAAAGCTTAGAGCAGGAGAATATCATGACACGTCTGGATTATGAAAACAGGGTGAAAATTCTATTGATGAAATCCTGCTCATTCTGGTTTTGGATATTTAGTGAAAGTGCGTTGTTTTGGCTGTTAGCTTCCTACCCCATCAGAGCACAACAAGCAGAACCAATCGTTCCAGATACAACTCTTCCTGTCACTACTAACGTTACAACCTCTGGTAACCAAAGCATCATAACTGGAGGAACCCAAGCAGGAACCAACCTGTTCCACAGTTTCCAAAATTTTTCAGTACCCACTGGTCAGGAAGCTTTCTTTAATAATGCTGTTGAGATTCAAAACATTATTAATAGGGTAACAGGTAGCTCTCGATCTGAGATTGATGGTTTAATCCGAAACAACGCACCAGCCAATCTGTTTTTGATCAACCCCAATGGGATCATTTTTGGACCAAATGCTCGTTTACAAATTGGAGGTTCGTTTGTAGCGAGTACAGCGGACAGTCTTAAGTTTCCTGATGGTAGAGAATTTAGCGCCACCAATCCTCAAACCTCCCCTCTGCTAACAGTAAGTGTTCCTCTAGGGCTGCAATTTGGCTCAAATCCTAGAGAGATTGTGATGGATCGATCTATTCTGCGAGTTCCTGATGGAAAAACCTTAGGGCTAGTAGGTAGTAATGTGTCTTTCGCGGGTGGCAATTTAATAGCACTAGATGGGAGAATAGACATAGGTAGCGTGGGAACAAGTTTAGTGAATTTGATAGAGATTCCACAAGGCTACGCTTTTGAATATTCAGGCGTGCAGAACTTCCAGGATATTCAACTCTCTGGTACTCAAGTTAATGTCGGTGGGTTAGGGGGGGGCGGTAGTATTCAAGTGCAAGGCAGAAACATAAACCTAACAAATGGTGCCTTAATTGTCTCTGTTACCAGAGGTGCAGGTATAGGAGGAGATTTGACAGTAGATGCTGCTGAGAAGTTAACAGTTGCAGGTGGTGCAAATATAGCAACTGTGAATCAGGGTTCGGGTCAAGCTGGAAATTTGTTGGTAAAAGCAACTGATGTAGAAATAACAGATGGTGCAAACATAGCAACTGTAAATCAGGGTTCAGGTCAAGCTGGAAATTTGTTGGTAAAAGCAAGCAATACCGTAGAACTCATAGGAACAGCGGCTAATGGTCGGTCTCCAAGTGGCTTATCTGCTCAAGTCCGAAGTACAGGTAGGGGTGGAAATTTAACGATTGAAACTGGACGACTGACAATCCGAAATGGAGCAGCTGTGGATGCTTCTACTTTTGGAGCTGGTCGAGCCGGAGATGTGATGGTAAAAGCCACTGATGTAGAACTGGTGGGGGTGGCGAGAACACCAATTGGAACCTTTCCTAGTGGCATTTTTGCTCAAGTTGGAGAGGGTGCTATAGAAAATGCAGGTAATGCCGGAAATGTGACAATTTACACTCAACGGTTAACTGCTGATGGTGGAGCACAAATATCCACGGCTGCTCGACAAAGGGGAAATGGCGGAAACTTAACTATAGATGCTTCAGACTCAATTAGATTGAGTGGCGCTTTACCTGATGCTACTCAATTGCAAGGTAGTAGTGGTATTTTTGTTCCAGCTGAACCTGGAGCTAGAGGTAATGCTGGAAATCTTGAAATTAAGACTGGGCTACTCACAGTCGAGAATGGAGCTAAAATTTCAGCTAATAATCGCGGTAGTGGTCAAGGGGGAACTTTAACCTTGGACGTTAAGCAGTTAATGATTCGAGATGGGGGGCTGGTAAAATCTGACTCTTTTGCTTCTGGTCCAGGAGGAACGTTAACTGTAAAAAACGCTGAGTCTGTCTCTGTCATCGGTAGAGGAACTCTTGGCTCGACTCCGGTGAACAGCACCCTGTCTGCTGCATCTCAATCCTCTGGAAAAGCTGGCGACTTGAATATTACAACTAGCAAATTGAATGTCCAAGATGAAGGACAAGTGAGTGTCAGTGGGCGAGGTTCGGGCGCGGCTGGCAACTTAACTGTTACAGCCAAGGAAATTAGCCTCAACCGAGGAAAACTCACTGCTGAAACCAATGCTGGAGATGGGGCAGATATCAAGCTAAAAATCGAAGACTTGTTGTTGATGGAAAATCAAAGCCTGATTTCTGCTCAAGCTTTTAACGACGCCAATGGAGGAAACGTCAAGATTGAAGCTCCAAATGGTTTTGTAGTAGCTGCGATCAACCAAAATAATGATATTGTTGCTAGCGCTGTTCAAGGACAGGGTGGTGAAATTGACATCACAGCTTATGGCATCTTTGGAATTGAAGAAGGTAGAGCTATTTTGGGAAACATAACTAATGATATTGATGCAAGCTCGGAGTTTGGCTTGGCGGGTAGAGTGAATATCACCAGACCAGATGTTGAACCAGTTGGGGTTTTGCTGGAACTACCCACAGCTATAGTTGATGCATCAACTATAGTAGACACTGGCTGTGCTGCTTTTGCTAATTCAGAAGATAGTACTTTCTTCATCACTGGACGCGGTGGATTACCTTCAAACCCTAACGATCCCCTCAGCCCTGATGTCGTGTGGTCAGATACGCGCCTACCAGCTACGACATTACAACAGGAGCGATCGCAAAAACCTGCTTCTACACCACAATCTAATTCCAATGTTGTCAAAATTGTCCCTGCTACTGGTTGGGTTTTCAACGGTAAAGGCGAAGTCACTCTTATTTCCCATGCATCAGGAACCACTGGCTTGGGATCTACTGCTGCTACTTGTCCTCAACGATGAGCCCTGAATTAAAATTGAAAAAGAATGAACTTACGATTTTTTCAACACAGTTGCTCCATAGTCAAATAAAAAAGTTGAACAATTAGGAGATACAAATTTCCAGCCAATTTCTTGGGTGTAAGTAATTATCCTACTTTGAACAGTTTTGTGTTCCCCTATTTTTTGCATAAGTGAGATGAAAGTATAATTTATTTTTAAGTAGTACGGTAAGTTTGATGAGGGTCATTGGGTTTTTCTGGATTTGTATATTTAAGCAAACCCTCATCAATTAAAGGTTTGAGGTATTGCTCTAATAAATATTTTCGCTTTCGCTTCAACAATAATTCTAACTCACTGGATGAGCGAGGTCTTATATTACACAACTCTATAATTAAATTTTTAATTTCCTCTGGTTTGGTTCGTCCACCGATTTTCGCTAATCTATCTTCCAGCGATTCTTTCTTGATGGCAGGAAATAATTCAAGAGAAAGCTGTTCAGGTTTAAGTGTACTACTGTCCAGATTAGGATTCTCAAGCTGTCCAGATTAGCTCTTCGCATAAAGTGTACTACTGTCCAGATTAGGATTCTCAAGCTGTCCAGATTAGCTCTTCCCATAAAGTGTACTACTGTCCAGATTAGGATTCTCAAGCTGTCCAGATAAGTTGTTGATAGTTTTACTGTCCAGATTAGACGTATCTACTTCTAACTGTTCTTTTGGTTGAAACTCAGGGTTAAGGGTGTAGCAAGTGGCTGATCCTTTACCCTGTTGTTCCAGCAATCCGTTATCTCGTAAGCGTCTGAGATGGTGACTGGCGTTAAATTAATAAAAGCAACAATTACAATTTTCCCGTCTTTGGTAGCAGTTTCTATTTGGGGACGAATAGTGATGTTAAAAACTTCTCTGCATTGGGTGGCTAAGTCTAGCTGTATTTTGTCGGGATATGCTATTCCTTCAATTTCATAATTGTTGGTATCACTTTCTTCTGGTGATTTAATACCCAGTAGAAGATAACCCCCTCCGAGGCTTGGTTCATTAGAAAATGCGCTAATAGTCTCCCAGCAGCTTTTACCCACTTCTGAACCTTTTTTCGCTTCTATTTCTACGCCTTCATCTTCAGTAATGAGGAGTTCCCAGAGTTCATCAAAGGTTAGCATTCTTATTCACTTCCTCCCTGTAATTCAAGATTGAGGGTGGAAATATTAAGGTCATCTACTCGGATTTGTCCAGTCATGAGTTGATGAAGAAGAGTACGAAATAACTCATTGAAATAATCTTTTTTAAAAAAAATCTTTAATTTTTGAATCCAACAGTAAAAGTATTTCACTAATTTCTTATAATGTCAGACTATATACCAAAAGATGGTTAAGTTTCAACACCCCTCCCAGCTAGAGGCGGGTTGAAAGGGCATTACCATTTTCCGCAAGCCAAGAGGATAACAACATCTTCTTTCCACGGTTGTAAAAAGTGGGTTGAAAGAGGTCATGAGTTCAATCTTCTCAAAGGATGTTTTAAAAGTCTTCTCGTCAGTAGCATGCACATTTCACATCCCCCTAAATCCCCCTTAAAAAGGGGGACTTTCAGAGATTTTCCCCCCTTTTTAAGGGGGGCTAGGGGGGATCAACCAGTGCTTGAAATTACAGCCAACCACTTTTCAAACATCCTCTCAGTTGAGAGTAAAATAAAAAAACCAACTCAGTGATAGTGACTTTTTATTTGTTCAAACTAACAATTATTTGTCAATTTGTCAAAATCAAGTCTAACGGACAATAATTTTTCAAGAGGACATTAATCTGTGAACACGGACAAATAAATTGGTAATCGACAACAATCAGCTCTACTAAATCCAAAAAGCCCTTGACGAGACTTGAACTCGTGACCTCACCCTTACCAAGGGTGTGCTCTACCACTGAGCTACAAGGGCAACTTTAAACTTAAAATTCAGGAGTTCTTAATTTGGTTAGTTAAGAGTTGAGAGTTTTGAGGTCTTACTTTCAATTCATCACTCATCACTCATCACTCTTAACTTATTGCAGGTGGGCCGGGCTAGATTCGAACTAGCGTAGGCGCAAGCCAGCGGATTTACAGTCCGCCTCCATTAACCACTCGGACACCGACCCGTGTCTGCCCACGTCTACCTATAGTAGCACAATGATTTGGAAATGCAAGGGGGTTTGGAAAAAAAATTGGGATAGTGGTTAGTTAGTAGTTAGTAGTTAGTGGTTAGTGGTTAGTGGTTAATTGTTTTTCCTCTATCAACTATCAACTATCAACTATCCACTATCAACTATCCACTATCTTCTAACTCACCAGCTCTCCTGTTTCTTGCAGGGAGTGCAGGCGGTGGTAAATTCCCTCGTGGCGCAAAAGTTCGTGGTGGTTTCCGACTTCCACAATCTTACCTTTGTCCAAAACCACGATTTTGTCTGCTTCCCGTACGG
This sequence comes from Scytonema sp. PMC 1070.18, assembly GCA_035967975.1. Lineage (GTDB taxonomy): Bacteria > Cyanobacteriota > Cyanobacteriia > Cyanobacteriales > Nostocaceae > Scytonema. The sequence continues at coordinate 2,811 of JAWQFQ010000228.1, read as the reverse complement.
TACTGAGACGGTGGGCGATAATGATGGTGGTGCGGGTTCCTAGAATTGAGCGCATCGCTAGTTGAATGGATCGCTCTGACTCGTAGTCCAAACTGGAGGTGGCTTCGTCAAATATCAGCACGTCTGGTTCTACTAGTAACGCCCTAGCAATTCCCACACGCTGTCTTTGTCCACCAGATAACCTTACACCTCTCTCACCCACAACTGTTTTGTAACCTTGGGGAAGTTGTTGCACGACTTCATCAAGTCTGGCTATTCTACAAGCTGCTTCTACTTGCTCAAAACTAACTTGCGGATTCCCGTAAACAAGGTTATCTAAAAGGGTTCCGTTGAAAATGTCTACTTCTTGGTGAACTATGGCTAACCTACGTCTGTAGTTACCAACATCTAGGGTGCGAATATCTTCACCATCTATAAGGATGTGACCGTCTTGAGGTTCAAAATACCGCAGTAGCAGTTTCACTAAGGTAGATTTACCCGAACCAGAACGCCCAACTAGCGCCACTGTTTGATATGGTTCAATCAAGAGATTGATATCTTGTAAAACTGGGCGGCTGACTTCATAACCAAAGCTGATATGGGAAAATTCAACTTTCCCGGTAAATCTATAGGGATTGTCTGAAATGTTTCGCTCGTCTAGTAAACCACATGAATCCACTCCTGAGGGTTGTTTGAGAAGTTCGTGAAACCGCAGCATGGAACTATAGCGGCGAGCAAATATCTCTGCTAAGGTGCTGATGGGTTCTAACTCGGCATATGCCATGCTAGAAAGTGTTAATGTCATGACAAAGTGACCGAGGCTAATTCTCCCGTCTACTGTTGCTGCTAAAGTTAAACCCAGTACTGCAAATACACAACACTGAATGACTGTTCTTTGCCAAGTTTGCAGTTTTACGTAACCTTTGTGGATGCGATGCTCAACAACTGCTAACTCCCGTTTTAAACGTTGTTGCTGTCTTTTGATCTCTTTACTCTCGCTAGCAAATGCTTTCACCGTTTTAATGTTGGTGATAATTTCGGAAGTACGACTTTCTGTGTCTTCGATGTATCGATCCAGCCGATTATCGTGCCAAACTAGCCTTTGTAATTTTTTAAGGGTGAAGCTAAGGATAACGATAAAGGAAATCAAATATAAAATCGCAATCCGCCATTCCACAAACCAGATAAACACAAATATTCCTACTACCCGAAAGAGTTTGGGAATGAATTGTCCAGCTATCTCAGGATAAGTCCAGGTGTGGTTAGTAACACCTCTGGCGACTCGTCCGGCAATACGTCCGGGGTTGTTTTCATCATAAAATTCTAGGGGTAAGGTGAGAATTTTCTCTATGGCTTTTTGGCTTTGATCCCGACGCGCCTTTAAGGCTATGTCCCAGTGAAACCAACCGGTTAACCAAGGTTGGGTTGGTGCTCTCAATACAGTCACTAAAAAAATTAAACCCAGTAAGAAACCCAATGCAAGAGTTTTATTGACTGGGTAGTCCGTCCAGTTTGATAAAGTTGCGATCGCTCCTTGAAGTGGTGTATCCAATGGTTGACCTGACAAAACGTTTAAAATTTGCCCGATCGCATAGGGTACAACCAAATCAATAATTTCGTAAATGCTGGTGGCTGCAATACTGAAAATACTGAGCGACCAGTAAGGGCGAAAGTAGTTGATAATATCTCGAAGATTTGCCATGATGCACACTCTTGGTGGAGCAAAAGCCTTAATTCCTGGAATTTTTATACTACATATATACTACATTACGATCAAGAGTTAGATGCTGAAATCATCCCTTAGAGGGAGGGAGGGAGTGAGGGAGGGAGGGAAGAATTATTCACTTACACCCCTACACCCTTACACCCCTACACCCCTACAGCCCTGATTCTTGAAAAAATTCCAACTGATAGCGATAAAGTGCAACGGGACGAGAACCAGCTGTGAAGTAATTTGGATCTTGGGGAGATAAATACACAGCTGTCACTTGATCTGCTTCAATTGCGGGATTGGCTTGAGAGAGTTTGCGGTAAGCGGTAGTCGATTCTACGGTATTGAAATAAGGACGCCCAGTGCTTTTGAAGAACTGTTGAAAAACTTCTGTTGCAATAAATTCACCATCAGGTGTAGTTTCTTTAGCACGTGCGGTTACTGTGGAAATTAATTGGCGATCGCAAAGTGTGTCAAAAGAGCATTTACCTCTTAAAAAAGTGATTTGACGATTGGGGGAATCTGGATCGACTTTGACTGATAACACAGCTTCACCCAAATAAGCCTTTGCTAAATTCAAACCATTAAAAGCTCTATCAGCCACGACGGCTGTTGATTTGCTTAATGTTTTGGGAAAAATTTTGAACGCAGTCACAGGTTTTCGTTCCCTAACAAACCGCACTTTAAAACTTATAGGTTGGTTGAGGTACTGACGATTCCCTTCAAATCCAGGTGTAACAATATCCGGAGCTAGAGGCGCAGCTAAATCCACCAAAGTACTTTTCACTTCCCAACTACCTTCAATCCAGTCAGGATAAACTAAATCGCCCATAGCAGGGCGCACGGAAGTTAATTTTGCCCAATGAGAAAAATTTGCCAACCTGTCAGATAATTCCCCAGCCATTGCTTCCCCACTCCAAAACAGGAATGAAATAATCAAGCACAACGCCCAAATCACTTGCATAATCAGTATACTAAGATATATTGCAATATATTAATTTTATTTTGAGTCATGACTTTTTGATAAAAAAAGTTTTTTCTCTTTTTTGTGATTATTTTTTACTTTTCTGTTACATACATTTATAAAAACACAAAAAAAATATAGTTTTTCCATTTTCAAG
>JAWQFQ010000227.1:0-15741 GCA_035967975.1 Scytonema sp. PMC 1070.18 | reverse complement strand
CTCCCCCCCTCCCCCATGCAACTAACCACAATCCTTCAAAGCCAAACTGTTCAAAACCGCGTCCGAGAGGTAGGTATTAACCCGAATTACTGGTATCCAATTGGTTGGGCTGACCAGCTTAAACCGGGTCAAGTGATACCTGTGGTAGTGTGGCAGCAGGCGATTGCTGTCTACCGCGATGAAAATGGTCAACTCCATGCCTTAGAAGATGCTTGTCCTCATAAAGGAGTTGCACTGCATAAGGGAAAAGTCCAAGGGTGTCACCTCGCCTGTCGGTATCATGGTTGGGAATTTAACGGAAGTGGTGAGTGTGTGAGTATACCTTACCTGCCTAAAGAGCAAAAACTCCCCTGTGCTGAAACCCGCAGCTATCCGATTCAGGAGAAATATAATCTGATTTGGCTATTTCCGGGTGATTCTGTGTTGTCTGAAATCATTCATTTACCAAGCGTTCCGGAATTTGACCAGCCCGAATGGTTGATGGTACCAATACCCGCCCACTTTAAGGCACATTTTTCTATTTGTAATGAAAATACAATGGATGTCTTTCACGGGTATCTACACCAAGAACTACAGGGCTGGTTCGATCCCGTTCTGACTAATTTGCAAGCAACAGAAGCATCTGTCTGCGCTGACTACAGAGTTTCTTACAAAGGTGTTTTAACTAAATTTTTAGGATTGAGCGAGCAAGCCCGTGGGGTAACTACTCGCACTGTCTCAATTCAATACCGCTACCCTCACTATCATAGTTCACTAGAGGGAGTCTCATCTCTATATTTAATGAGATTACCAGTAGGTCCAACTGAAACGCGATCGTTTTCCCTTTTCTTTCTCAAAGTTCGCCTTCCTAAGTGGATACTTCAACCTATCAAAACATTACTAGCAAAATTCGTCTGGCGCTTCTTGTTTCGTCCATTTCTAATGCAAGACATTGAAATGATTGAAAGCGAACAGCAAACGTATCTCGCAAATCCTAATCGGCGTTATGTCGAAATTAACCCCGCTATCATTGCTCTCCAGCGAGTTATTGTCTCTCAATATGAGAAAAGGGTGTAGGGTGTAAGGGTGTAAGGGTGTAGAGCAACTCCTATACCCCTATACCCATACACCCCCACACTCCTATACCCCTAATCAAAAAACAATGCGAGTTTTACTTTTATATCCGCTCTTTCCTAAATCTTTTTGGTCTTTTGACAAAGCACTAGAACTCATTGGGCGCAAAGTTTCTATACCACCTCTGGGGATAATCACAGTTGCGGCTATCCTACCCCAAACTTGGGAGTTCCGTTTAGTAGACCGTAACATTCGGCGGGAAACTGAATCTGATTGGAATTGGGCAGATTTGGTGATTGTTTCAGGCATGATTGTTCAGAAACAAGATATGCTGGACTTGATTCGCGAAGCAAAACGTCGAGGTAAACTTGTAGCCGCAGGTGGTCCCTATGTCACTTCTGTTCCTCAGGACGCCCAAGACGCAGGGGTGGACTTTTTAGTTTTGGACGAGGGTGAGATTACTCTTCCAATGCTAGTTGAGGCTTTGGAAAGGGGCGAAACTTCAGGAGTTTTCAGCGCTCAAGGAGAAAAGGCTGATGTTACCCTGACACCCATTCCTAGGTTTGACCTCTTGGAAATGGATGCTTACAGCGATATGAGCGTACAGTTTTCGCGGGGGTGCCCATTTCAGTGCGAGTTTTGTGATATTATCGTTCTTTATGGACGCAAGCCACGCACGAAAACACCCAAACAGTTATTAGCTGAGTTGCAGGTTCTTTACGATCTAGGTTGGCGGCGTTCTATATTTGTAGTAGACGACAACTTTATTGGCAATAAGCGCAATGTCAAGCTTTTGCTGCGCGAACTTGCACCTTGGATGGCGGAACACGGCTATCCTTTCCGCCTCTCTACGGAAGCTTCAGTAGATTTGGCAGAAGACCAAGAACTGCTAGATTTGATGATTGCTGCAAACTTCAGCGGTGTGTTTTTGGGTGTTGAGACGCCGGACACGGACAGTTTGGCATTAACTCAAAAATTTCAAAATACGCGTAACTCCCTTGTGGAATCTGTCCAAACGATTAACCGAGCGGGTCTGCGGGTAATGGCTGGTTTTATTATTGGTTTTGATGGTGAAAAGCCAGGAGCGGGCGATCGCATTATTGATTTTGTAGAAGCAACTGCGATTCCGCAAGCAATGTGCAGTATGCTTCAAGCCCTACCCAACACCGCACTTTGGCATAGACTCCAAAAAGAAGGGCGTTTGTTGAGAGAAGGGGCTAATATCAACCAAACCACCTTGATTAATTTTATCCCAACCCGTCCAACAGAAGAACTTGCGCGTGAATATGTGCGATGCTTTTGGGAACTTTACGAACCACATCGCTACTTGGGTCGAGTCTTTCGACACTTTATGGACATGAAGCCTTCCCCCAATAAAAAGAAACTCCGCATCCCCCAATTAAAGGAAATTCAAGCATTTTTGATAATTTGTTGGCGACAGGGAATAAAACGCAATACGCGCTTCCAATTTTGGCGTCAATTATTCTTAATTGTCAGGCATAATCCAAAAATCTTTGAATCCTATCTGATTAATTGCGCCCACTTGGAGCACTTCTTGGAGTATCGTCAACTTGTCCGCGATCGCATCGAAACACAGCTTGTTCAACACCTGACAACACCCCCGACTTTAACCCCAAGTCTCCCTATCGTCGTTTCTTAAAAATAATGTTTGTAGTTGCGCTTTAGCGCATGCACCGCAACTACAAACCTAAAAGGATTTGAAGTTTAATTTGTTTGGGCTACTTAATACCACTGAATTCTGTTCAAAAGTTTTATGCAAAACTTCATTTAAGCTTGAGTCAACTAAAACTATGATAAAAAATTCAACAGCAACATTTAACATCTTAACTGTCACCACCCCAACACAAAAAGAGACGTTTCTTGATGTTCCCATTAAGGTTTACGCCAAAGATCCGAACTGGGTACCACCCATCCGCAGCAGTGTTGCTAAGCAGTTCGCACCTAGTAATCCTTTTTTACAGTATGGGAAGTTACAACAGTTTATTGCTGTATCTTCAGATAGTCAAGAACCGATGGGACGCATTGTCGCCGCAGTGAACCAACGGTTGATAGAACGGGAGGGTCACAATATTGGGTTGTTTGGCTTTTTTGAATGCATTCAGGATTTTAGTGTCGCTGAAGCTTTGTTTGATGCTGCTTGTAAATGGTTAAAAGAGCAAGGTATGGCGATCGCTCGTGGTCCAATTGATTTATGCACTCATAACAATTGTCTGTTTTTAGTTGATGGATTTGGCTCACCACCAATGATAATGATGCCATATAATCCTCCTTATTATCCAGAGTTTATAGAGCGAGATGGTTGGTATAAAGCTAAAGATGCTTATGCTTATAATTTTCCTTTAGATAAACCTCTACCACCAGAATTTGAAAAAGGTTATCACATTGCTTGTAAATCCGGGGTTAACTTCCGTCCATTGAGAACGAAAGGGGAAGGATTTGAACAAGATTGCAAAAGCCTCTATAATCTTTTCACCCGTGCTTTTGCAGGTAACTGGAGTTCAACACCCAGGACTGAAGAAGAATTCATGGAAGAAGCAAAGGAGCTACAAACCTTGGTAGATTCTGATGTCTTTCCAGTAGCAGAATACAATGGAGAAATGATTGGCTTTTGGATGGGTTTACCTGACTATAATATTCCTCTGAAACACGTTGGAGGAAAATTGAACTGGCTAGGAATTTTGAAGTTCCTTTGGTATCGTCGCCAGATTGACCAAGGACGTGTAATCGCCATTTGTTCTCTACCAGAGTATCGCCGGAAAATGGTACCTTTAGCCTTAATTTACCTAGGAATGCAAGGCGGACTGAAGAAGGGTAAACCTTATAAAAGAGCAGAACTTTCATGGGTTTATGAAGATAATTTCCCCTCACGCAAGTTAATTGAAGCTGCAGGTGGCAAAATTTGTAAAACTTACCGAATTTACGAAAAAGCATTATGAGAGTACAGCTGAACAGATCACTATCAATAACGCTTGCTCAAAAGCTATTAGCCGTTTGCAGTATAATCAGGACAGACGATAGTTTAGATAACTTTTCATCACCATGAGTTATAGTAATATAATTACAATTGAGCCAGATAAAAGAGGCGGCAAGCCTTGTATTCGACGGATGCGGATCAGTGTATACGATGTTTTGGGCTGGTTAGCTACTGGTATGTCTCAGGATGAAATTTTAGACGACTTTCCTGAATTAACACAAGAAGACATCAGGGCTTGTTTAGAATTTGCTGCTGACCGCGAACATCGCTTAGTTGCTTCGGTAGGTGCTACTTGAAGTTACTTTTTGACCAAAATTTGAGTCGTAAACTAGTGCATCAGTTAGCAGATATTTTTCCTGATTCTAGTCATAGCAAAATTTGTAAAACTTACTGAGTTTACAACAAATTATTATGAAAGCACTCGTCACTGGAGCTAGTGGATTTACAGGCTCTCACCTAGTCCGGGCTTTAGAGAAACAAGGCAATACAGTTGTTGGGTTAGTACGTAAATCTAGCAATTTGGCACGTCTTTCTGGTTGCAGTGTGCAATTAGTTTATGGTGATATTACTGATAGAGATGCATTAAAAACAGCGATGGATGGTGTGGATACTGTTTTCCACACTGCTGCTTATGTGGAGCTAGGGCTTGTAAATGAAGCGGAAATGGAGCGAGTGAATGTAGAGGGTACGCGGGCGGTACTGGAAGTTGCCCAAGCAGTCGGTATAACTAAAGTTGTATATTGTAGCACTATTGGTGTTTTTGGTGACACAAAGGGTCAAGTTGTGAATGAAACTTTTCAAAGGACACAAAGCAACTTTTCCTCAGCATATGATCGCACCAAATACCAAGCTCAACAATTAGTAGATCAATTTGCTAAACAAGGTCTTCCCGTCGTCAGTCTTCTTCCTTCAGGAATATTTGGCTCAGATGACCCCCATTTCGGTCCGGTAATGCAGCAATTTATCAAAGGACGGCTGAAGGTTTGGGCTGGTGGCGATCGCATCACTGGTATTGTTCACGTAGATGACCTCGTCACTGCGATGATTTTAGCGGCAGAAAAAGGTAACCCAGGGGAATACTATATCATCTCTACAGGTGAGCTAACTACCCGTGAAATGTTTCAGATTTTCTCTGAAGCAAAAGGAATTCCCGCACCTCGCGAAGCCCCAAAACCCCTCGTTAGACTTGTAGGGAACTTACTCGATCCCATCGGACGTATACTCAAATGGCAACCCCCCCTGAGTCGAGAACGGGTTCATTATATTTATGACCGATGTGTTCGCGTAGATGCAAGCAAAGCCCGTAATGAACTTGGTTGGTCTCCTCGTTCTGTATCAGAAACTTTATTTGATGCGTTAGGAACTAAAGTTCCTGGCTGAAAGCTCACCGCTCAAAGTATAACCTGGTATGATTAAGGATGTTTACAGTTAGTCGCTCTGCTATTTCTTATACCACACCTGACGTATGTTCTACCCCCAGAGCAGACTTAGGACTGCACCTGCTGCCTTACTCAGTCTTTTTCTTGTCTCATCAATATCACCTGCGATCGCTAAATCACCTTCCGTAGAAGTCACAACGGATACAGTAAAACCTAAAAAGTTGATTGACAATACGGTGACTGATTTGCGTGAGATGTCCGGAAAAAAAGCGATCGCATATCAAGACGACTCGGTTAAGCGCAAATTAGAAACCCGGTTTCTGGGACCTCAACTACCGTTAACTGACAAGTATTGGAGCGCATCTAACAACAAGAAAGCCCCGGTTCAACAGACAAAGGTTCAAGAATATTCAAAAGAGCAACTTTTAAAAAGCTTACAAGGAGCAGGGTCTGAAATTTTCTCAGATAGCATGACAACTAAAATGGCTCTGGCGACCGTTATGCTAGCTTTAGTTATAGATCGAGCAACAGAGCAGACAATTGAGAACATAAATCGTCCTGAGCAAACGAATCTCTTTTCTTGGCGTAATGTCAGACTAAACGGGATGGGGTACATTTGTGGGATGTCTATTTCTCCAGTAGCCCCATACGATGTTTATATTAGGGCAGATATAGGAGGCGCGTATCGCTACGATAGAAGGAATCAAAGGTGGATTCCTTTGATGGATATGTTCTCCTCTAGCTTCTCAGGGGGATCTGTTGGAGTTGAAAGTGTAGCTGCTGACCCGGTTAACCCATATCGGGTTTATGCAGTTGTCAATTCAGTATCAGGTGTAAGTCAGAATAAAGAAAATAAAAAAGTCAATACTTATGCAGGGGAAGTTTTAGTTTCAAATAATCGCGGTAAAACCTGGGTTTCCACTGGCTTGGCTAAACATGGTATTTATGTTGGTCCAAATGATGATTACCGTAATGAAACCGGAGAACGCTTAGCGATAGATCCTAATAATCCTAAAATTATTTACTTTGCTTCCCGGAAACACGGATTATGGAGAAAGGAAGAACAGAAAGATTGGACATCTGTTAAAGGAGGCTTACCCGCTCTAGACACCTTACCCGTTCTTCTTAATAAAGAGAAAGAAAAAAAACCTGGTCCCGGCTTTACTTTTGTCGTTTTTGATAAGACAACAGGTAAACCAGGAAATCCAACACTGACTCTGTATGTAGGTGTTTATGGTAGTGGCGTTTGGGAAAGTAAAAACGCTGGGAAATCTTGGATAAATATAGGCGATCGCAAAGACCCATTCCGTGCTGCAGTTGCTTCTGATGGAACACTTTACGTGACTTATGGAACCTATGGCGAAAACAACAAAAGGACTGGTAGTATAGCTAAATTCCAAAATGGAAAATGGCGAGATATTACGCCTGATAGAAAAAACAGGGTCTATGCGGCTATCAACGTACAACCAGATCGACCTACAGTAGCTATGGCTGTATCAGATCAAATGGTGTATCGAACAGAAGATGGTGGAAAATCTTGGCAACGTATTGAGATGGCGATGGGAAGTAAAGACCCTAACTTCCCAAATGCCTCTGTCAATTCATCAGCACCAGGATACTTTCTATCTTACGCGAGTACAGGAGCAGCATCTATTGTTATCGATCCGTCTAATCCACAACAAGTTTGGTGGACAAACGGCTGGGGAGTTGCTCGCACAGACAATGCAGATAGTAAAAAACCAGTGTATACTTGGGTGCAGGAAAATTTAAACGAGTTGGCTGCTACGATGGTGCGGGTACCGCCAAAACCACTGTCAGATGGCGGAGCAGAATTGATAATTGCTGCAATGGATATGATCGGGTTTCGGGTGTCATCTCGCGACCAAGTTCCTGACAACAAGATTAATCCTAAACAGATTCCGGTCCATCCAGCATCAAAATCTTTGGCTAATCCTAATTGGGATGTCTATCCTGTACCATTTCCTCATGTAGCATCAGGAACAAGTTTAGACTATGCTTACACCAAACCCGATTATATGGCGATAGTAGGGTTTCATAACTGGCAAGGATATTGGCCAATTCATGGATATTCTTCCAATAACGGAAAAACCTGGAAAGCTTTTGAATCATTTCCTGTTGGTAAAGATAAGAGCGAATATGCTTCCGGAGGACAAATCGCCATGTCACCTACCAATCCACTGAATCTGGTATGGTCACCTACCTGGGGACCAAGTACGCATTATACAATGGATGGTGGTAAAACTTGGAAACCTTCCCTAACAACTAACAAAAAACCTTTGCCAGATTCTTGGGGGAATCGCATCAATCCATATCTCACTTCTTACATCCTTACAGGTGATAAAGCCGATCCTAAAGGAAAAACATTTTATTACTTCGATGGGTCCGCCTTTTACTATAGTCAAGATGGTGGTGCGACCTGGACTAAAAGCAAAGCCAAAAATTTTCCACACAGGATTTTGCGTCCCATTATTCTCTCTAATCCGCTTAAGCAAGGAGATGTTTGGATTAGCTTTCCACACAATCCAGAAGATAGACAACGAAATCCTCTGTATCGATCTACTGATGGGGGTAAAACTTTTAGCAAGGTTAAATCTGTCGATTCCAGCGAACTCATCGCTTTTGGTAAAGGTGAAACGAACAATATTCCTGCTATCTATCTCTTTGGACGTGTAAATAGGGCACAGAAAGATACCATGTATAAATCAGAAGATATGGGAAAAACTTGGACAGCTATTAGCGCTCCTGAGACGCTGCAATTTCCAGCCGCCTATTGGATGGAAGGCGATATGCGCCAAGGAAATATTGTTTATGTCGCTATGGTCGGTCGTGGCGTTATGGTTGGTGAAATTCAGGATTATAAAATCTTCGATGTCCTCAATTTTACAAAAAATATAGTTGACTTTGTCATTAAGTACACTAACTTACTAATGTCCCAGAAACCTGGTTTCGCAGGAGTTACCGGGTTTCTAATTTTTGCTTAGGGACTTCCAAGAAATAAATTATCCATATTGTGGTACGGGCGTCCCCGCCCGTCCTTTGCATCTGTAACGGGCGGACCGTCCTTTGAATTTGTAACGGGTGAGACCGTCCTTTGAATCTGTAACGGGCGGACTATCCTGTGAATTTGTAACGGGCGAGACGCCCGTACCACAAGAGATTTTTGAAGATTTTTTATTTAGAAATTCCTTATATGAGTAGTATTGATAGCTTATTATTAAGTTTACAATAAAATTTATTGTTTTTTTCTGGAATTTTGCTTTGATTGTGGAACAACTTGAATAAAAGTGACTCAAGCTGCGTTTGCAGGGTGGTAAGAAAACAACATGGAAATCACTTCTAGTTTTGTAGAAAAGAATGCTTTTTTCTCTAACAAGAGGAAGTATAAAGCAATTTACCAGAAAAAATTGTCAATCGCCTACTAACGGGAGTTCAACATAATTGCGAGAATCAGTTTCAGCCGTTAGCTCAATTGATTTTGATTTCTTGCTCGTTAATATGGCAACTAAACACCCTGAATCGTAGTCCCACATAATTATAGTTATGTGGAGACCAACAAGTTGACAACAGCATTTACCGAAAGTTCCCAAAAATGATGCTGCCGGATAATTATACTTGGCACGATAATAAACTGAGCTTTTAGTTGAGCTTGAAGCACTTGCTGCTATTAGTTCTTGGCTAACCGCTCAAAGTATAATTGCGCCACGGTAGATATTGAAATTTTGAGACAAATGCTATACTCTTGTTCCCTATAATCTACGTAAAAATTCTGTGTTGTGAGGGATACTCCTACCATGTCTGATAAGAAGACAGATTTACTAAAAAATTGGTTGATAGTGATAACAGCTATATTTAGCCTATCGCCAATCCTAATCAGCATAGCCATTTCTAAAACGGAGGGATTGTCAGAACAGCAAAAAATAGAAACAAGGTCGCAAGCACTTTCTACAACTGCAACTCTTTTCTTGGGTTTAGCGGTGATGATTAATGCTTATTTTGGTGCAAAACGTGCAGAAGCAACCCGCACAAGAGCGATCGCGGTAGAGAAAAGCAATGCGATTGAGACGCAAAACACGTTGCTTGCTCAAGAGCGGTTAATTGCAGAACGATTTATGACAGCAATCACCCAACTTGGTCATGAAAGTGTTGCAACGCGAACAGGTGCTATTTACGCACTAGAAAGAGTTGCCCAAGATTGTCCTCAAGAATACTGGACTATCATGGAAATTTTAACTGCTTTTGTGCGGGAGAATAGCATCAATCAATTGCAAGAAGAGGAAACACTAGAGAAAGCAGCCAGAATTCGTACCGATATCCAAGCTGCACTGACCGTTATTGGCAGACGAGATATAGAAAAAGACCAGCCCAATCAGAAAATTGATTTACGATATGCGGATATAAAAGGAGCCGACCTGCATGAAGCAAACCTGCAACAAGCAGACTTGAGGGGATCTGACCTGTCAGAAGCAGACCTCAGAGGCGCTGATTTGTCTGAAGCGGATTTAGAGAATGCAAAACTCTGCGGAGCAATTCTCTATGAAGCCAACCTGCAATCAACCAACTTGTCTGAAGCTAACCTTTATGGAGCAAATCTAAATCGCGCTTGGGTTTGTGAAGCCAATTTACGTTCGGCTAACCTCTCTAGCGCAAGTCTGCGTGGAGCCAATTTACAGGGAGCAAATCTTTACAAAGCGAATTTGCAATCGTCAAACCTCAAAGTTGCCAACTTACAAGGCGCAAAGCTATTTCTCGCTAATTTGCAAGGAGCAAAGCTTGGTAAAGCAAATTTGCAAGGAACTGGTTTGATTGGAGCCAACCTGCAATTAGCAAACCTCAATGGAGCTAACCTGCAACAAGCGAATTTAAATGCGGCTAAACTACAACAGGCAGAAGTCTTTTTTGCTAACTTATGCGAGACAAGCCTAAGAGAAGCTGACCTTTCTGGAGCAAACCTGATGGGTACCAACCTGAAAATGGCAATTCTTCATGAAGCCACCCTCTCTGGAGCAAATCTCATGGGAGCAAACCTGAGTATGACAAACTTAAATGATGTCAAGCTCGAAGGAGCAATCCTCACAGGAGCCAAAAACTTGGAAGCCCATCAAATTACAGTAGCCGTAGGAGATGGTACAACTCGTTTACCAGAAAATGTTGAATCACCCACACATTGGACGCGAATTGGTTAACTATAAGCGGTCAGCTTTCAGCTAAGAGTCTTGAAGTTATAGCTCATAAATCCGGTGCTGAATCAAGAGCTTAGTTAAGTTCCGTGCAAAGTATAACCACAGATTGGTAAAGCAATTCACTGTCTCATATTTTTATTAGCATTTTCGATAAAAACAGGGTGCGTCCCTTCTTTGATGACACCCAAAGTGACTTAATTTTATTCAAGTCATTTGCAGCTACCTTTAACGTATAAAAATTAATATCACAAACTTCCCATGACAATTCCCCAGAAATAAGTTTTAAAACGACGTTCTTTGTGCTCTATGCGCCTTTGACTAGCCCAAGTGTAAACATCCATGCTGATTCGACCACTTTCACTCTTGCGCTGTACGCTCTGTTGAATTGAAATATTGCCTAATAGTGTTACCCAGTGAGTGGGATAAGGTAGCAGTGGTGGAATTTTGCCCAGTAGTCCTTGTGAGGTAATCAAAGCAAAAGCAACACCCCCTTCATCAAGAATCTTTGCAGCTTGATTCAAAGCAATTGTGTCACCAAGAAGATAAGTGTGGAAATATTTAACGTTACGATAGCCAAGAACTTCCCGAGTCCATCCTTTCATCTCCCAGGATTTTGTCATCCCAGCTATATTACGGATAATTTCAGGTGCATCTGGCTCGACAGGAAAAATCAAATTTTCTGATTCTCGCCACGTTGCTAAAACCATCCAATCGGCTTGTCCCATTCCCAATTTCCCTCGGCTTTGACGTAACCGTTGTGATGCTTCAATACGTCTAGTTTGCCCTTGAAAACTGCCAGTTTCAAACAGACTACGGCAAATTTGTACGTAGCGCAATGGCTGTTTGCGAACAAGTTCAAATAAAATCGAGGCTGGACCACAAAAGGGTTGTTGACCTTGGTTGACTTTAAAAGCGTCTAAAAGACGTACTTTGATATCTGTCAAAACTTGGTTTTTCTCTAAACTTGACCACACACCAGGGGCGCTGGATTTCTCAAAATCTTCTAATGCAGAAACAATAGATATATCTAAATCTTGGATATTCATTGATTGTAAATTGCTAATTGTTAATGGCTAATTGCTAATTGCTAATTGTTAATAGCCATTAGCCCTTAGCCATTAGCTTTCTTACCACGATTTATAACTACCTATTTACTACAATCAATTACGGAATTTTTCCACACAACGGACAAACATTTCCACACCCAATACTACTCGGTTAAGGATGGTTAAAGCTCCAGAACCCGGGTTCGTTTAAGAAACCGGGTTTCTAATTTCCGCTTATCCGAGCAGTATAGGATTTACGCATTGACAAAAGAAGAGATATGTGTATTAGAAGGAGGGGCGAAATTTAAAATGCGATAAGCCTGAGGGCATAGCTTCGCTTGACAATATAGCTTATTTATACTTTGAGCGGTCAGCACTTCAGCTAGGATCTATCAGCCATAAGCTATTGGCTGATAGATCCTAGCCACATCACTCATCTCAGTTTATTCCCGTGCAAAGTATATCTACTGAATAAGCTAATCCGACTTTTCAAGCAAAATTAGAACCTTAAACATTGACATTGTTAGTTGTGTAAGCTAAATTCATTATATAAATGGTTCCAAGATTGGAGGTCGAACCATGCCTGACGGGAATATTTTTCACGGGCTTTCAGGACTTTATCAGAAGCCATATCAAAGACTTTGTGAAGCAAAGTTTGAGCTTAATGTATGTGTCTGGATAACGATGGAAGCCTTTTTAGTTGAATCACAGATTGCTACTGGGCTATTAAACAAACACAGCGATCGCAAAGCATCTAGTAAATACGTAGTCTCATCTCAACAAGGTTGAGGAAAAACATCATGGCTACCAACATCCTGGATAACATTAATCTGCGAACATTAGGAGAACTCCTACAACAAGCCCGTAAAAAATGTGGCATGACTCAGGCTGATGCAGCCAAGGTGATTGATGCTACACGCACCACTATGATTGCAATTGAGAAAGGAGAACGCCGTCTCAAAGCCAATGAACTGATTAAACTTGCTCGTGCTTACGGACGTTCTGTGAGTGACTTTGTTCGTCCACGCCCAGTGGTGCAACCCTTTGAAGTACAGTTTCGAGCAGTTTATCAACGTAATCAGGAACAACAGGTACAAATTGAGCCATTCATCCTGCAATTAGAGGAATTATGCCAAAATTACCTAGAACTTGAGAAGATTATGGACGCGCCGCTACCAAGAAACTATCCTCTTGAGTATCAGGTAGCAAATATGCCCATCAAATCTGCTGCGGAGAGTATAGCAGTGGCAGAACGTCAACGGCTCGGTTTAGGTGATGCTCCTATTCCCCAATTGCGGGACATCCTAGAGCAAGATGTTGGTTTACGTATCTTCTATTTGCAAATGCCACAAAAATATTCAGAAGTGTATAGCTATAACGAGCAAGTCGGTGGTTGCATGGCTATCAATGCTAATCATCCAGAGGAGCGAAGACGCTGGTCAATGGCGCATGGATACCTTCATTTTTTGGCACATCGGCAAAAGCCTGAATTCCATTTTGATGGACAGTATCAAAGATTTCCCGAAAGTGAACAACTAGCGGAAACTTTCCCCAAATATTTCCTCATGCCTACCAGTGGTTTGCTTAAACGGTTCAATGATATGTACCGTACACATGACAAATTCACCCCGACTAATTTATTTACACTAGCGCATTACTATGGAGTGTCCGTAGAAGCATTAGTTTATCGGTTAGAGGAAATGGAACTTTTACCGTCAGGAACTTGGGATAAATTGCAATATAGGGGTTTAAAAGTCAGAAAGGTACAGGAGGAATTGAGTTTAGAACAGATTTCGCAAAGGATTGATATGATGCCTTTGCACTATCAACATCTAGCAATTGAAGCACTAGATCAAGGTTTAATTACGGAAGGACGTTTTGCTGAATTTCTCCATGTTGACCGCTTAGAAGCTCGTCGCATCGCAGAAACATTACGGGAGTATTCAAGCGGAATGATGAACGAAGACACAGATTTTGATTTGCGTCAAATCCAAACAAGTGGGAAGTGAGGACAGTTTATGCAAATTACTCACTCTCACATTCTGCTTGATGCTTGTTGTGTTCTCAACCTTTGTGCGTCGGGTCAATTTTTAGCAATTTTGAAATCTCTCCCTGCTGAGGTGGTGGTGGTCACAGTTGTGCAAGAGTACGAGTTAAAAACACTCCAAAGGCTGACGGAAAAGGATAACGATACTGTGTTAGAGTTTGAAGAAGCTATCACAAAAGGTTTACTAAAAGTTGTAGATTTTGAATCAGAAGAGGAGGAGGACTCTTTTGTAAACTATGCTGTTAATCTTGATGATGGCGAATCTGCAACTTGTGCGATAGCGGTTCATCGACAATGGGCAGTAGCAACTGATGATGATAAGGCGATCAAGTTTCTTCAAAAGAATTTTCCCCATCTTCAGATTTTATCAACCCCAGAAATAATTAAACATTGGTCAGAACAAGAAAGCATTGATTCTTCAATATTAAGTAATGTACTCAATGCAATTAAGATTCAAGGACGTTATGTACCACCAAAAAATGATCCTCTGCGAAATTGGTGGCAGAAATACTCTTAATAAGCAGAATTTAAAGCAGCAGTCAGCAATTTTACCTTTAACTTTGTAAGCTTGCATATTACAGTTCCTTTTTACTTCTAGAACAGAATTTTTCCACACAACGGACAAACATTTCCACACCCATTGCTAAGACGGTTTCATCAAAATCAAACCGAGGATGATGATGGGGATATGCTAAACCTTTCTCTGAGTTAGCAGAACCGAGGAAGAAATAGCAGCCAGGAACTTCTTGTAAAAAGAAAGACATATCTTCCCCACCCATTGTTTGGCATTCTGGAACAATACCCACAGGCGTTTCTATCACTTCTTCTGCAACGGTTCGCACGAGTTCTGCCATTTCGGTATTATTGATAACTGGTGGGTATAATGCTGTATAATCAAAGTCATAAGTCGCTCCATGACTCTGGCATATGCCCGCAATAATTTGCTCAATTCTCTGTTTAAAAAAGTCTGCATAGGCGGGATTAAAGTATCTGACCGTACCGCCCATTGTTGCTGTCGCGGCAATGACATTATGTCTGGTTCCTGCATGAAGCGAACCTACTGTCACCACCGCTGAATCAATAGGATTGACGTTACGAGCGACAATGGTTTGTAGGGCATTGACAATTTGAGCCGCAACCACCACAGAATCGACGGTTTGATGGGGCATTCCACCATGTCCGCCTTTACCCGAAATTTGACAGTCGAAGATTTCAGTTGCTGCCATCAATGCGCCAGCCCGAACTCCTACAGTTCCCAAAGGTAGATTATTCCACAAGTGCAAACCGATAATTGCATCAACATCAGGGTTTTTTAAAACCCCTGCTTCTATCATTGGCTTTGCCCCTCCGGGTCCTTCTTCTGCTGGCTGAAATATAATTTTAACAGTGTCAGCAAAGGTATCTCGGTTTTGGTGGAGATAGTAAGCTGTGCCCAAGGCAATAGCTGTATGTCCGTCATGTCCACAAGCGTGCATGACTCCATCATGCTGGGAGCGATATGGCACCTCGTTGAGTTCTTGTATAGGTAAGGCATCCATATCTGCTCGAATGGCTAAAACTTTTTCAGTGTGAGATGGGGAGTTTTGAGAACTGGTATTGTTACCCTTGATAATAGCAACAATACCAGTTTGGGCAATGCCTGTTTGATGTTCAATGCCCCATTCTTGCAATTTCTGCGCGACAAACTCAGCAGTAAGTTTTTCTTGAAAACCCAGTTCGGGTTTTTGGTGCAACCGCCTCCGCCACTCCACAAGTTGAGGTTGTAGTGAACGGATTGCAAGTCGGACACGAGACAAATCTACAGCAGTGGAGTTTGGTAAGGTAGATACCATATGTTATTTGGGTGTGGGGTGTAGGGTGTAGGGTGTGGGTGTCGGATGTAGGGGCGAACGGTTGAAAGCCCTAATAATGTGGGGTGTAGGGGCGAACGGTTGAGAGCCCTAACAATATAAGGTATGAGGAAAGGGCGTTGCATAATTGCGGGATGTTTTTGAATTCTTGTAAACAAAAAAATCTAATC
>JAWQFQ010000226.1:0-15765 GCA_035967975.1 Scytonema sp. PMC 1070.18 | reverse complement strand
GGGATCAACCAGTGCTTGAAATTACAGCCAACCACTTTTCAAACATCCTCTTAGGCGATCGCACATTGATATGGAAAATGCACATTCCACCCTATGGGTTTTAATGAGAAACAAGAAAACACAAATCCCAAAGACGTGGTAAAAGTGTATGGTAAATCTTCATCGAGTCATGATTGTTGCAGACGGCGATAACACCTTTATGGCAGCGCAAAGCTTTAATCGTAAAATAAACTGGCATAAAATGCGCGATTATTTAGCCGATCCCAAAGAAGGTAGAGAATTGATTGAAATGGTCATTTATATAGGTCTACCTCCTGCAAAAGAAAGATTTGAAGAACAGCGCAAAAGTAAGGAGAAGTTTATATATTGGGCAAAAAGTAATGGGTTCTTAGTTGTAACAAAAGAAGGAAAAGCGAAAGGAGATGAATACGAAAATAATGTTGACGTTGTGATGGCGATCGATGCGATTGAGTTAGCTTTAGAAATTAAACCAGATATTGTTGTTTTAGTGACAGGTGATTCTGATTTTGCTTATTTAGCAGAAAAACTGAGAAGACGAGGAATACGGGTAGAGGTGGCGTCCGTCGAACAATCACTAGGAAATGAATTAAAAAATTCAGCTAATAGTGTAGTCGATTTAACCGAGGTCTTTGATAAATTTGACCAACATGACACTAACCAAAATTACCACCGGATTGGTAGTGCTAATATCTTTGATTCATAAATGCAGAACACTAGAACACATCAAAAAGACAAGGAGTTATTCATGGGGACAGTGAATGGCAAATTAATTAAGCAAGAACACAATCAGTTAGATGAATTGACAAGAAAAACTGAACAAATCATTCGACGTTGTGAATCTTTAGAATCTCAAGTGTCTACTCTTACCAAACAAGACTTTACGCAATATTTGCAAAACGTAAGTTATGAAGTCAATCATGTCAAAGCCTTTTCGCACAAACTCGACAAAAGAATTAGCTCTTTAGAAGAGGTAATATCAACCCAAGCTAAACAATTATTCTTCTTCAAGATTGTTAATGTCATCAGTTTAGTAGGCTTATTGCTGATGTTTTTCATAAGTCATCAACCAGACTCTGACAACAATCAGCCCCAAAAACAAGCACAATCCCTAGAATCCCTTCAAAAAGACTTAAGTTTGTAGTAACGCTTTAGCTCATACATCCCTTCTACAAACAAAAGACAAATAATTAGACAATAGTGAGGAAATAAGATGAGAGCAGTTGTCAACGGAAAATTAGTCGATTTACCCCAAGGAACAACAGTTGAAGAACTTAGAAAAAAATTACCAGACATTGGTCAGGATGATGTCATAGAAGAAGGCTTTAGTGGAACTCGTCCTTTGAAAAATAACGAAGCACTCAAAGAAGGTTCCAAAATTTGGAGTGTACCCAAAATTGTGAAAGGATAGTGCAATTCTGGACTTGAGACTTTAAATAGTGGACTTTAAAACATTAAACAGGTGAAGTATGGCAATTACAATCAGTCAAGAAAAATCAGAATTTAAACCTAATTCGCGAATTCTAGAAGAGCTTAAATTGCTAGAAAAAGTTGCCAAGAATGTCATTGTTGGTAGCAAGACAGTCGGCGATATCAGATATTTAGCTGTTCTCATCAAAGGAATGCCTTTATCTTCCAAAAAATTTACTGTTTCCAACACAGATATTTTGTTTTTATTACCACCAGATTACCCACGCCTTCCCCCCATTGGCTGTTATCTAAACTATCCCTGGAATACCGTAGGCGAAGGAGACCATCACTTTACCCGTCAAAGTTACTACGGTGCGCCATTTTTAAGTGAAGAAGGATGGTATTGGTACTGTGTGGGTTTAGGAGGAGGATTTAACTATGATGTCTGGTTAAATTCTTGGAGACCCAGTCAGAATCCTGAGAAAGGTCACAATCTTGCGACTTTGTTTGTGACAGCACGTCACGCAATTAATAGCGATGATTGATTTGAAAAATGTCTTGTGGAACGGGCGTCCCGCCCGTCAAAGAGCAGTTAAGCATTCAGCCGTCAGCTATCAGCTATCAGCTTTTATGAGCTAATTAGGTGTTTATAACAGTACTCGAAACGCCTATAAAGGACCACCGGATAACAAATAACGGGCGAGGACGCCCGTACCACAAGACGGGATAATTTCTTTTTTGCACCTAACCACTAACCACTAACCACTAACCATGAACAAATCTACTGCAATTTCTTTTCACGTACCACCAAAAATGTGGTCTGAATTTCAGGAATCTATGGTGAAATCCAGAATGTTTAATGAAGAAGTCATTGGATTTTTCTTTTGTCAGCGCCATCAAGTTTCCAAGCGCAAAATCCGGTATATCCCTAGAACTTGGGTTGTTCCTTCTTCTGACTGCTACGAACATCAATCTGCGAGTGGATTGGTATTAAAACAGCCTTTTCATTCCTATCTCCTAGACAATTATCTTCAGTCAGGGTTAGATGTGGTTCACATTCATACTCATACAGGTCAAGGAATACCTGATTTTTCCTACGTTGACGATCGCTATGAATCGGAGTATGCTCAATTTATCTCATCTGGCTTTCCTCAAAAACCTCGTTTGATTTCAGGAGTCTTTGATGAAGACTTTCAATATTGTCAATTTCGGATGTGGGATAGGAAAGGACAGAATGTCGAAAAAGTTCAATTTTGTAATTCATTATTTGAAGTTTCAATCAATGAAGATGAAAACAACAATTCAGATTTGATGTTTGCTCGGCAAAAAATCTTTGGAGCCGCCAATCAAAGGCTACTCAATGAACTAAAAGTAGCCTTAATTGGTTGTGGCGGTATTGGTTCAATTTTTGCAGAATTATTGGGGCGTTTGGGTGTGAAAAATTGGGTATTAATTGACCCCGATAAATTGGAGACTCTGAATCTCAATCGCATGCCTGGTGCAACTCAAGAAATGGTAGAACAAAGATGGCATAAAGTACATTATGTCAAGCATCTTATCAAGAAAATTTACAGTGAAGGTTCTTGTGTCAAAACAATACCAACTTCAATTGACAGTGAATTAGCCAAGCAAGAAATAGCAACTTGTGATTTAATTGTGGTAGCAACAGACAACCACCTTTCTCGAAAAAAGACTCAAGAATTAGCTTTGGAATATATGCGTCCTCTAGTGTGTTTAGGGACTCATATAGATATGAAACACGACCATACACCGCGAATGTATTGTAGAGTTACCGTTCCTCCCGTAGGGGGTGGTTGGTGCTTGATGTGCGGTAATATCATCAGCCTGCAAAGAGCTGCTTTAGAGTCTGCACCTTCTGAAATTCATCAAATGGCTGCAGGTGCGGGTTACATCGAAGGAGTGAATGACCCAGCCGTATTTTGGTTGAATAGTATTTGTGCGAGTACAGGTGTTGGTGTAATTCACGGGATGGTAAGCGGTTTTTTGAATGTAGACTCCGGAATTGACTGGGTTTATGAGTTTCCCGGTAGTGATTGGCGCAAGACTAATACTGAGTATTTGCATTCTGATGGTTGTTTCTTTTGTTCCTGTTGAGGATGAGTTAGCAGGATTGATAATCAAACCACTACCATGTCCTTCTATAGTGGGCGATCGCACCTTGGTTAATGATTTCGTTACCAACCACACTGAGAAGATCAGAATCAATATAGATCCGAGAATAATCCCCAAGGCAGCTTTCGTTGTATTGCCAAATAAATTACTCCCTTTGCGCCCGAAGATTACCTATTTAAATGAACCGCAAAGACGCAAAGAGCGCAAAGAAAGAGGAAAAGCAGATGGGTAATCTTATAGCGAGAAGGGAGTAGTTGAAAGTACTATCCCTTTTAATCACATTCCTGAGTTTCCAACTAATCCGAATTGACCCAATCGGTGGGGCTTCGTTATAATGCTTCTCTATCGCCTTGCGCGTTTCCAACTAATCCGAATTGACCCAATCGGTGGGGGCACAGGATAGACAACAAGTTGATCCTGCGAGTTTCCAACTAATCCGAATTGACCCAATCGGTGGGGTTGCTATTTGCCGGAGCAAACCCGGCAAAAGCTGAAGTTTCCAACTAATCCGAATTGACCCAATCGGTGGGGTGGAAGTTAGAACAAAAGGCAATGGAGAGGGGCTTGACGTTTCCAACTAATCCCACAGTTGTAGGGGCGTTGGCGGAGCCTTCCCGGAGGGTACAGCCGTTCGCCCCTACCGTCTTTACAAAATGGTGTGGTTAATCTAGGTGAAAACTGCTGTAATTCCCGTTTCAACGGGTTTGAGCTTTAAGCCCAAATTTTAATTTAGGGCTCACCTCGAAAATGGAATACGCGTCTTCCATGCACTATGCGATAGTAAAGCTGTTGCAAAAAAACATGGTTATGTATAGCTATCAAATTCAACTAGAAGGTGAAGTATTGCGAGTCGGGTTTAATCGCACTTTCCCAGCCCAGGGCGATCGCATAGTGAAAGATACCCTAGAATTATTGACCCAAATGATTGATTCTGGAGAAATAGCTGGAGGACATCGTCTTCTTATTGACGGGGCGCAATCTGTTGCTGTAGGTTATGTGATTTCCCATAAACTCGCCCATTTGTACGAAGTTGTCGCTGTTCTAGACCCGAAATTGGGCAAAAAAGTTAGTACGAACACTGGTTCCATGAGATACAAAAACTACATAGTCACTGTCTCTCATGGAGCATCTCATCAAGTCGGCGACGTAATCGAAACAGAAGAAAAGCAACAAGAGCGCAACATTATCAAAGTTGTGTTGTGTGGTCCCCCTCATTCTGGAAAATCTTGTTTGCGGGAAGGTTTAAAACAGGCGATTCTAGGAACTTTAAACGCACCTTATCCTTATGTCATTACTGCTTGTCCCGACGGGGAAGGCTCGTGGTATCAAAAAACCTACGAACAAAATCAGGGATTAGCTAAAGATAACAAGCATTGTCTGAAATCTGAACTTACCCCAGAATTTGCAGAACAGGCTACAAAATGGGTCAGGAGTGCTAACCAACTCATTAATATTGTTGATATTGGTGGGAAAATCACCCCAGAAAACCAGAAAATTGTGGAACCAGCAACCCATGCAGTTATTCTTGCAGGTGATACAAGCAAGTTTGAAGAGTGGGAAGAATTTTGTCAAAAATTCAATCTTAAAATTGTTGCAAAAATTCACAGTATCTTACACGCTTCTCAGGATGAGGTGTTTCTTCCTGAAGAATGGAAGCTTGACACCAACAAATTACTAGAAACAGCACCTTTACTGACAGGTAGCGTACATCGCTTAGAACGAGGACAAGATTTATCCGCTCGTCCAATGGTAAAAGCACTCGCTGAAGTGCTGATACATTTGACAAAATGTTAAGGTGTTTATGGTTAAAGCTGAAAAAATTCTTTAAATAACATCTAGAATGTGATTTAAGGAACTATCGTAGGGATTGGTATTTACTAGTTCTCTCTCTTACTATTTGAGTAGATGCTTCCTGTAGGGTGCTTTGAGAGATTAAGAAGATTTGCATACTCTATAAGTCAAAAGTAAGAACCCCATAAATAAATTTAGGGGCTTGTATCCTTTTTTATTTTTTTGACTTTTGACTTTTGACTTTTGACTTTCCGCAGGGTGGTCAGGGGCATAAATTTTACCGTGCTAACAAAACCAGTAATAACACGGAAACTATTTTGTATTGCATATGACTAAAACAATTTACACAGTCATGACTTTTGCTCCCGTTCAGGGATTTATCGAGAAATCACGAAAACTACGAGATTTGTACGGAAGTTCTTTTTTGCTTTCTTATTTGTCGTGGGTTATTTGCGCTACAGCTGAGAGTCAAGGTTATGAGGTGGTTTCTCCTGCTCGTATCGATGTAACTCAAGGAACACCTAATCAAGTTATTATAGAGGGAGATTTTCAAAAAAAGGATGCTCAAGCAGCTTTGAATATAGCTTGGGAATGTGTCACAGAAAGCTGTCGAGAATGGATTGAACAACAGATTCCAGGAGAGTATCAATCTTGGCGAAGAGTTTGGGGTCTCTGGACAAAATATTCGTGGGAATTCTTTTGGGTTCAAGGAAACCCTGGTGAAAGTATTAGCGATGTTCGTCAGCGCTTGAATGATGAAAAATATTGGCGCGGTTGGACTGGTATAAATTGGCAAGGTGAAAGTTCTACTCTCTCTGGTGCAGATGCGATCGCCTACCCCGGACTCGGTAAAATTTGCGACCCTCGTGCTTACAATTATCAACAAGAAAAAACAGAAATCAGGAGTTTTTACGAACAACTTCAAAAACAACTAGGAGAAGCATTTATTGACTCCAGAGAAGAACTCAACGTCCCTGAATTAATCAAGCGAATGATTACTCATAAGGTCATTGCAGAAAGATTAATTCAACGACTTGAGCTATCTTTAAAGGATAAGGGTGTGAAAACTGAAAAACTGATTAATCAGATTAGAAACCTACCTGAAGAACTTAACCCTAAATCTTTCAAAGACCTCAGCCGACAGAATGACAATAACGGTTCTGACAACCAAACAACACAAAAGAAATACTGGACTGGTTGGTTTCAGGGAGATGGTGATAAAGCTGGTGATTACCTCAAGAAATATCCAGAGAAAACCCATGAATTTAGCCGGAAGATGCGAGAATGGGGTAAAAACTTCCAACAAAATTCTCCTCTATTTTGTCGAGTCATCTATGCAGGAGGAGATGATTTCTTAGGTGTTTTTCATGATGCAAAAGAAGGGCGAGAATTAAAACCGAGCTACTGTATTCATCAGTTCTCAAAATTTAAAACAGAAATCTGGGATAAGCCAGAGAAAAAGCCTATTTCCGCAAGTGTCGGTTTTATCTGGGCGGCTCCTGGTGTTCCTCAACGGGATGTCCTCCAACATTGTCGTTTAGCTGAGAAATCAGCAAAAAGCAATGGAAGAGATAGAATCGCATTCCGCGTTTTGTTTAATAACGGAAATCACTTAGAGTGGGTGTGTCCTTGGTGGCTATTGGAACAGGATTTCCTGACAAGTTACCGAGACCGCGAGAACGGAAAAAATTGGACGCATATATATAATGATGTCGCCGTTTTAGAATCGCGTCATGCTTTCAGCGACAAAAGCAGAGATATTGCGTTTGGCTTATTAGAGATATATTTCCGCAACCAAGCGGAGGTGATAAAGCAAGAAAAAAACTGGTGGAACCGTGATGATAAAGAAGAAAGACTCGTCGGAGGGATTTTGGGCGATCGCCATAACTACTACAAAAATAATACCCAAGAAACAGATAATACTAAAATCAACAAATCACTCAACAACTGGATTATCAACCTTGCGAAAGTGGGATTTCACCTATGTCATCAATAGAAACCTCGGAAAACACCTCTGCAAAATCGCCTGTTTCTCCTCGTCCCCCATTTGAATATATTATTATTATCGAACCTCTAGGTTTACTTTACGGAAGTGCGGGAAAATTTTTGTCCCCAGAAAATTTAGTGGGACGTTCCGGTAGCTATTTTCCCCCCAGCGCAGCAACCTTGTCGGGTTTATTTGCAGCCGCTTACAATGATACAGACATCCAAGATTTATTGCTAGCTGGACCATTTTGGGGAAAAGCAGATGAGTTAACGCCAGAAACACAAAACTTTTATGTACCCACTCCACGTAATTATCTCATCAAAGATGGCGAAATTAAGCACATACTTACCTGGAAAAATAATCTATGGCGGGATGAAAATAACCAAGCTCCCAATGATAAATATGAAAGCAACACTTGGCTAGCAATCAATCAATGGAACAAACCAAACGAAGTTAAAAAAGCCCCTTGGAAGTTTTTACCCCATTTACACCCTCGTCTAGAACTAGATGAACGACGTGTCTTCACCAAGAAAGATAACCAAGACGCACCAGAGGGTAGCTTATTTCTTGAAAACTCAGTCCAGATGGAACCCGGTATTTGCTTGGTTTATCTTTCCAACACGAAACTTGAGCCTGGTTGGTATCGTTTCGGTGGTGAGGGACATATGGTAGATGTGCGTTGTGAAAAAATGTCACCATTCCTTGCAGAGATATTTCAGGCGAAAGTCGGAAAGAGTTTTGCTTTAATTACACCAGCCGTGTGGGGTTCCAATCGTCTATCCTACCGAGAACCTATTCATCTCCACAAAGGGGACTCAAAAAAATACCCACAAGAAAACCCGGAAAGCAACGCGCAAAAAGTTTGGACGGTAGAGGCTTTATTAACAGAACGTCCCATACCCTTCCGTTACCGTTTGGGAAATCATCACAATCATCAATCTCAAGACGAACAACACAAAAAGCCGCCAAAACTCCTCTCTCGCGGACGTTATGCGGTTCCGGGTGGTACTGTTTACATTGTCAAAGAGCTAAAAGGACTGACAGATACATCTTGGCAATATTGGCATGAAAAATGGTTCCCAAAAGAAGGACCCTCCTTCAAACGTTGGGGATGTGGGTTAGCACTACCTTTACCAAATGCTTGTTCGGTGTGATTACAATACTGCAAGGGTTATAGTGCTCATCCCGTTTTGATCCCCCCAGCCCCCCGATGAATTGGGGGGGTTTAAAGCCCCCCTTCATAAGGGGGGTTGGGGGGATCGGGTCAAAACCTTCAAGTATTGGGTGTGATTATACTCTGACTCTGGGTGACACTCAAAAATTAATTTGGAGAAATACAAATGTACCAAAAAGCTTATGGCATTATTGAAACTTTAGCACCTTTGCACATTGGAGCAAGTGCGGGGGAGGAAACAGGTAACTTAAACCTGATTTTCCGCGACCAGTTTACTCAGACGGGGATAATACCAGGGAGTTCGATTCGAGGTAGGTTTCGCGCTGATATGCGATCGCACGAAAAGAATAATGATACAGAAAATAAAAAGGAGAAGGAAAGAAAATGGTACGGACACGAAGCGATCGCAGGTAAAGAAGATAGTGGAACAACCGAGGCTTTAGTTAAATTTGAATACGCTTCTCTAGTATGGTTTCCTGTATTTTGTCCCGGTCAACCTATTGTTTGGGTTAGCAGTCCATTATTACTTAAACGTTACAAGCAAATAGCTTCAATTCAAGCAGAAATTCCTGACCCTTATACCGCACATCCTGGTTTACAAGCACGTCCGATACCAGAAACAAACCAGAAAGTCTTATTCTTTAACCTTGGTTTCTTAAGTATAGAACATGAGGTAAATTTATCTGCATGGGTTCCTCCTGGTACAGACTTATCCGTTAAGCAGTTGGTTGTAGTACACGACAAAGATATTTCAATGCTGCACGATATGGGACTCTATCGACAAAGTCGAGTCAAATTACTTGATGATATGAAGAAAGTAGACACGAAAACTGGTGCATTTTTCAATGTGGAAGCTTTACCTGTAGGTAGTGTTTTAGCATTTCCTGTTGCTTTAAAACAAAAAGGATGGTATCCGTTTGGTGAATATAACTCTAATACTCCTTATTCGAGAGAGCTTTATTTTGGTGGCTTAGAATCCATTGGCTTTGGTCGCTGTAATGTGACTTTAGCAGGAGAAGCATTTAATTAGTAAGAAAGAGGGAATAACTTATGGCTTGGCATGACTATAATTTAGACCAAATGGCTCAAAAATTGGTATTAGATGCTAAAGAACGTGACCCAAAATCTTTGAACCAGTCTTTTAAAATGAGAGAAGCTGTTGCTTATGGGTTAGAAAGATTTTGGGGAGAACATCTGCGTCTGCAAACAAGAGAAGAGAGTAAATCTCAATATTGGAAAGCCACTTGGGATATTTTGGTCAATACGATGACTCGTGCTGGTGTCACAATTCCTAACGATCCAGTTCGTGTTGATGATAGCACAGCGGTTAAGACTATGGCACGAAAACTCTGGGGTGAATTAGCAGTAGACAATCGCGGGACTAAATTAACACTAGAAGACCGACAACTTGCTTTAGCAGTCCTCACACAACTATGCGATTCTATCGTCTGGTGGACACAGCGCTATAAAGGAACAACCAACCTAACTAATGATGAAGATAACTAATCAATATGATGTGTAATATTTCTAATTTAACTGACAAAGTACCGCTCATGTTTCAAGCTCAAACAAAAGGGCGATCGCAACTTCAATTTATTTCCAGAAATCAAGAACAAGATAGTCAACGTTGGGCTTCAGAATGGACAGAAAAAGTTTATCCACATCCCCCCAAGTTTGATAAAGAAATTCAAACTCGAACTTACAAAATGAACTGGAGATTTGTCTCTAATGGTGGTCAAGATGAAGGTATTATCCGTCCGGTTATAGGTGCATTTGGCTTGCCATTTTATCCTGGTAGTAGCATGAAAGGAGCTTTTTGTAAAGCTTGCACAGAAGAGCAAAAACAACGATATAGGTTGATAGGTGACAGCGAAAAACCAAGTCTGTTGCGCTTTCATGGTGGTTATCCCATGAATGATTGGACAGAGGGGTTAATAGATATTGTTCATCCCCAACAAAAATGGCAAGTTGAAGTTAATGATACGGCAGAAAAACCGCAAGGTGAAAGTGGTTTTGCCTTAATTTCTTTATACGAACCAACAATTAAATTCGGTATTTCTAGTTTATTATTACACACTAATTGGAATGAAATTTGGGAGATTTGGGAAAAAGCTTTGGGTTACGGGATAGGATGTAGAGTTAGCACTGGTTACGGATTTCCTAAAGCTCGTTTAGATGATAACGGGAATACAGAAAACTCAATCAATATCCAAGGAGAAATCCTTTATAAAGTATTCCTTAAAGGTCAAGGACAAGCACCAAAGCTAATTAATAGCGAAGAAAGTGAGTTTCGTCCTAATATTTTTAGAGCATCATTACGCGGTCACGCACTGCGTATTTTTAGCGGTTTAACAAATGCCGAAATTGCTAGAGATTTAGTAAATACTTTATTTGGTGGTATTGAAGGAGAAGCAACACAGGGGTTATTAGGAATAGCCTTTAAAACATCATCTTTGCATTTAGATACTTTTGCTGATGGTTATAATGAACCCACTTATAACGTTGCTTGTGAATTGTATTGGGTATTAACTCAAGCACTCAAAGATGAAGAAAAAGAGATATTGAAAAAACTGCTGCGAGCATTAATGAGATTTGCAATGCTGCTAGGTGGTTTTGGAAAATCTTGGCGACGCGCTGACCATCGAATATTTTACGAAGATTATTATAATCGTCGTAAACCTCTAATAGGTTGTCATTGGAAATGGGATAAAATTTCTTTAATCAATGATAATAAAGTTCGCAACTTAACTCAGGCTACAGGATTTATTAATAACGTGCGAGAAATAGCTCAAGAGTGGATGCACTCGCAAGGCGTTGCACCTAACCTAGATAATAAAGCAAACTGGCGTGAAGCATGGTATTCAGATAACGTTCAAGTTTGGGGAAGGATAGCTGAGGATAGTGGAGATTGTAAAGCCATAACTTGGTTGCATCAACCGTTTCAAGTGTATGACCCTCAAATCAAACAACCTGAACTTAGTATTAAGCAAACATCAGTAACGGGTCGTGTAGAAGGTCGTATCAGCCAAATAGGTAGGCTATGGCATCGAATGTATCCTATAGTTATCCTGAAAAAACCAGAAGAACCTAATGGTAGACCAATTCCTAAAATTACTAACGAGTATATAGAATTTTTGACAATCTTTCCTGATAATTCTCCAGAATGTGATGATTTTCTGGATTTTTTAAACAAAGAAGCTCGTAGAACATCCCAGCAAGATAGCTTTCAACGACTTTGGTAGATGAGTGAGAAAAAAGCGATTATCAATAATCTCGCTCTTACTTGCGCTACTTCCAATATGGTTCGGTTAAAGGTTATTCATGCTGCCAGAAATCCGGTTTCTCAAAGAAACCGGGTTTTTTAGCCCTAGTTTTGACTAATGTATCGGCGATCTAGAAGCTGTAGAGCATCGGCTATGAACTGATGGGGGAGACGCAAACTTATCGTTTTGCTAATGTACAATGGACAAAGTAGCAAAGTATCGAGAACACATCCAAGCACTACTCAC
Organism: Scytonema sp. PMC 1070.18; assembly: GCA_035967975.1. Taxonomy (GTDB): domain Bacteria; phylum Cyanobacteriota; class Cyanobacteriia; order Cyanobacteriales; family Nostocaceae; genus Scytonema. The sequence goes on along the minus strand of JAWQFQ010000226.1, from coordinate 3,743 downwards.
TCTTTATGCAAGTGATGATATTGCAGATAAAGAAGTTGAAGTTCAACTCGTCTTTGATACTGAGCGAGATCATTATCAATGGATGAATGTGGGCTGGGAAGGATTTAATCGTATCTATCGATGCATAGTGCATTTTGATATCAAAGAAGGGAAAATTTGGCTTCAACAGAATTTAACAGATGAAAATCCACCAGAGGACCTAGTAACAATGGGAGTACCAAGAGAGGACATTGTGCTGGGTCTACAACCTCCTTATAAGCGTCAGTACACGGATTATGGTGTTGCCTAAATACTAAGAGTGCGATCGCCCTTGTCAATCCAACTTGGGCGGATGCTCACCTAACTTAACCCACATTGCCCTTGCTCTAACCAAGGCTGGACGATTCATGTGTAATGCTGAGATTGTAGCTCGACCAACTCCTGTTAGTCCCTTCATTTCTGTCCCACTCTCACTCCAGGCAAAATGTTCCGTCCAAACTTGCTCTTGAGGATGAAACAATGTAACCACTTTGCCGCTTTCCGGATCGATAGCAGTCTGGCGATCGCCCTTATGGCGATTACAAGATGGACAGGCAAAACAAAGATTCTTAAACACTGTTTCCCCACCCATCGAGAGGGGGCGAATATGCTCAAATTCAAACGTCATCGCCGTTAGAAACTCTGCTGTCCGACAATAGGCACAGCATTCACCAAAGCGAGCGCGAATTTGTCGCTGTAACTCAATCCGAATATAAACACTCACGCTGCCGTTTTACCCGCTTCCAAGCACTTCAGAGTATATCTGGCGCGAGTTTTAAGAATTGTTAATTGATCTGCCTTTGCCAACAAGTCATCTAACTCAGCAATCTCATCGGTGCAGAGCAATGATTCTGCATTTCTCGCCACTAAATCATCCAAACGAGTTTGATCTGCCACAGCCAATTTACAACTTGCCAATGCTTTTAACTCATCTATACTTAAACCAATTAAACACTCCTCATCCAACCCTAATGGATTAGCAAGTCGAGTATAGGTGTTCCAGTCTAATAAAACGCCAACTCGTTCCCCTTGCTCATTTGTTACGTATTGTACTGGCTTGGACATATCAGAAACGTTCAAAAGACAATGTAATTCTATCAGAAATTCAGAAACGTTCAAAAGACAATGTAATTCTATCGATTACCGATAGGCAAAATGAACGGGAGGATATCATTAATATGGCTTTTAACCCGTTTTAACGGGTTTGAGCTTTGAGCCCAAATTTTAATTTAGGGCTTAACTGTGAATAGAATTTGTGTCATAATTAAAAGATTGACCTCCAAACCTGATTATCTCTCATCACCGAAACAGACTGGAAACTGAAATGACCTCAGCAACTGTTACGACACCCAGAAAAGAATCACCCCTTTTGTTTGAGGGACTGACTTGGAGAGAGTTCAAAGCCGTTGAGCAGTTGTTAGAACGTCCAGGATATCGGCTGTCTTTCCTGAATGGAGTTTTAGAGATACGACGAATGCCAGGGGAACCTCACGAAACTGTAAAGAAGAGAATTGCTGCACTATTGGAGCTTTACCTGCTCATGGCGGGGTTTGACTTTACTCCAACTGGCTCAATGACGCTGGAAAGTGAAGCGGGTGCTGTCAAGCGGGAAGCAGATGAATCCTATAAACTTGCTCCTGGTCGGGTGCGTCCCGATTTAGCAATAGAGGTAGTGTTTACCAGTGGCGGGCTTGACAAACTGAAGGCATACAAGCAGCTGAAGATTCCGGAAGTGTGGTTTTGGGAAGACGGTGTGTTAGAAGTTTATCACCTGCGCTCAGATGATAAAGAGCTTTACTATGAAAAGATTTCCAGTAGTGAGGAGGTCAAAGGAATCGACCTGAAATTGTTATCAAGTTGCATCAATATGGTAAATCATGTGGATGCCATTAAGACATTTCAACAGGCGCTTCAGACATAGCAACAGGTGAATTCAAAAAACTCGCCCACCACCTTTACTGACCCATCATGGAAACTCCACACCCAATACCCCTTCTATGGCACAATAAAAGCGGTAATATAAAAGATATAGATAAGGTAATTTAGTGAGTCCAACTGCTCAAGCTACCGCAAGTGCGCGTCGCGTGGTATTTCCGTTTACAGCAATTGTGGGTCAGGAAGAAATGAAACTGGCTCTGTTGCTCAACGTGATTGACCCTAAAATTGGCGGTGTCATGATTATGGGCGATCGCGGTACAGGAAAATCCACAACTATTCGGGCGCTGGCTGACTTGCTACCAGAAATTCCCGTCGTTGCTAACGATCCATTTAACAGCCATCCCAGCGACCCCGATTTGATGAGCGATGAAATCCGCCAACAGCTAGAGCAAGGGGCGGATATTCCCACAGTTCCCAAGAAAGTCCAAATGGTAGATTTACCATTGGGCGCAACAGAAGACCGGGTTTGTGGTACCATTGACATAGAAAAAGCTTTGTCAGAAGGGGTCAAAGCCTTTGAACCGGGACTGTTAGCAAAAGCAAATCGGGGTATCCTCTACGTAGATGAAGTCAACTTGCTAGACGACCACCTCGTAGACGTGCTTCTCGACTCCGCCGCCAGTGGTTGGAACACAGTAGAACGGGAAGGTATTTCTATCCGTCACCCAGCACGTTTCGTTCTTGTCGGTTCCGGTAACCCAGAAGAAGGCGAACTCCGTCCCCAACTCCTCGATCGCTTTGGGATGCATGCTGAAATTCATACCGTCAAAGAACCAGTACTGCGGGTGCAAATTGTAGAGCAAAGAGCTGAATTCGACCAGAACCCCCCTACCTTCCTCGAAAAGTACAAATCTCAGCAAGAAGAACTGCAACAAAAAATTGTCAACGCCCAACAGCTTCTACCCTCAGTCACTATCGACTACGACTTACGGGTAAAAATCTCTGAAGTCTGTTCTGAACTTGACGTAGACGGGTTACGGGGTGACATTGTTACCAACCGCGCAGCAAAGGCGATCGCCGCATTTGAACAACGTACCGAAGTTACAGTTGATGATATCCGGCGCGTAATTACCCTGTGCTTGCGTCACAGATTACGGAAAGACCCCCTAGAGTCCATCGATTCCGGCTACAAGGTAGAAAAAGCGTTTGCTCGTGTCTTTGGTGTGGAACTTCCAGAAGAAACCGCACAAAAAAATGGTACGGGACAACCAGCAAGAGTCAAGTAAGGGCGAACAACTACATCTGGGCGAACAACCGTTCGCCCCTACATCTGGGGAACCGTTCGTTCCTACATCTGGGCGAACAACCGTTCGCCCCTACGTAATTCCTAACTCCTAAATTGATTATGAGATTTTGGCGCTTTTGGTATAACTCATTTATTTTATCCAGCCAGTACAATCCGCCTCGCTTTGTCGAGATGCTCATGGTACTGCTAGCCATTGGAATGCTACTAGTTTGGACTTTTACATTACAGTCACCGTATATGATACTCGGTTGGAGTTTTGTGATTGGAGCATCAATTTCTATACTAGTGCGAGAAACTATTGCTCCCTCACCAGAAATACGCGTCAACCAATTAGCAGCAATGTTTTTTCTTGTTATCAGCGCCTACGGCTTTATGTATTTATTTCAAATTCTTTAAAGGAGTTAGTAGTTAGTGGTTAGTGGTTAGTGGTTAGTAGTTAGTGGTTAGTGGTTAGTGGTTAGTGGTTAGTGGTTAGTGGTTAGTAGCTCAACTATCAACTATCAACTATCAACTATCAACTATCAACTATCAACTATCAACT
>JAWQFQ010000225.1:0-15797 GCA_035967975.1 Scytonema sp. PMC 1070.18 | reverse complement strand
ATGGTGGATGTGAAATGTGCATGCTACTGACGAGAAGACTTTTAAAACATCCTCTCATACAGAATTGGTATTGGGTTTTAGCCTGAGCTAAAGCTTAGGACTGAATGCAATACTGCTCGGTTAACAATAGTCGGAAGCACCACCAAACCCAGTTTCTCATTCTTACTTATCCGAGCAGTATTGGGACTGAATAAGGTCAAGAATCTGACTTTAAAAGATGAAGTTTCTTACATCATTTAAGGTGCCTATACTTGTTGATGCTAAATTGACTGTGATAAATGGTCTGAAGATATCTGCACCAGTTTGACCGTCGCTGTCTATTTGTACGTTAAAGTTGGAGGAACTGCTGCCTTGTACAACTCTTACGTAGTTATCTGCAATGGCATTGGTTCCGTTGTATCCTCCGGAAACTAAACTATCAAGTAGTTGGGTGAAAACAATCTTGTCTGTGCCAACTTTGAAGTCTGTAATTGTATCGCCGCGATCGCGTATATTTGTATATACAAATTTGTCGTAGCCAGCACCGCCTGTGAGTATATCTCCACCTGCGCCACCAATAATGGTATCGTTGCCTTCAGTGCCAGTAAAGGAATCTCTACCGGAGGTACCGTTGTAGACTTGACCTATAGTGTCGCCTGATGTAACAATTTCGCTGCGGAACTTCTGAAAATTCTGTGTTAAATCTTTGGATGCTTGTCCGTTGTTGTACCAGTCGGTGTCACCGTTATCGACTAGTAATTGTAATTGACTTGCACTGTTGAGACTATTGGGAATTTCTACAATAGACTCGAAGCTACCACCTGCGTTGAGTGCGGTTAAATCTGCTGCACGTAACTCTGGAGCATCTGTAGAGTTTCCAGTCCAAGTATACAACCGGAAGTCATTGGGTGTTATTCCTGTCGCAGCGCCAGATGGACCGGCAACAATGAGGTATTCATTGTTAGAATTGCGTTCGATGCTGCGTATACCCCGACCACCTAAGTCAAGGAAAATAGGTGCATCAAAGGTTGCTGAACCTTGTGTACCACCAGTAGGAGAGAGAAGATTTGTAAAGTTTGTAACTGGAACTATCAGTGCTTGAGAGCGGTTGGTTGTTGGTTCAGTCGGGGCGCGGAATGATACGTATGCTCTAGTGCCATTTGGTGCAATTGTCAAGCCTTCAATGTTAAAACCATTAGTACCTTCTGGTTGCACACCTTCAGCTGCACTTGCTGCTAATCCCAAGAAGCCTGCACCCAAACCGTGACCATTATTGTTGTCCCAGGCAATCAAGTCATCTTCAAGGAATCTATAATATCCTTGGAAGGATAAGGTGGCATTATTTCCTGTACCAGAAATGTCTGTTGCAAAAATGCGTTCGCGGTTGGGTCTGTCTTCAGCGCTAGAATTGTTAGCGTGAGAGCCTAACCAGTAAATAGTGTTGCTTATACGGGTAGAAGCTTCAATATCTACTTCACTGCTACCTTGTAAACCTAGGGAACTGGTGAAGTCAAACGAAGTCAACGGTAGACCGGAGTCATTGCGATCATACAATCGAATCGTCTGGTCTTCATCGTTACCTACGAACATATAGTTTGCATCAATGGCGATCGCAGTTGATGCGTCACTAGCACCTGTATGGAAACGGGTTGTTGTAGGAGTCCCACTCACAGCAGAAGCAGCATACTTAATCACATAGGAATTGGTGAGTGAGCCGTCACTGACAGTCACTGTAATGTCTGCTTGACCTACGCCTGTTGGGTTGATTTTGAGATTGCGGCTGTTGTTTGTTCCTGTAATAACAAGGTTAGCGTCGGTAACAACTGCTGAGTTGCTACTGGTGGCTGTCACAGTTAAAGAACCTGCTGCTGTTTCTGTATCACTAACGTTAAACTCAATCCCAATTGTACGAGCGGGGTCAGTGGGGTCGTTGATAACACCACTTACGAAAGCCGTGGGGCTACCACTGGGGCTATTGTCAGGAATGCTGAGGAAGGCTGTAACCGTCTCTGGGTCAATAATTGTTTCGTTATCTGCTTGAATGGTAGGAGCACCAGGTGTTGGTGTAGTGCCAGTATTGTAAATGCCTGGATTACCAACGTCACCACCCGTAGATGTGCGGGAATTTTGAGCATCGTTTACAGAAGAAAGCCTCCAGTTAGTAGTAGTCGTATCATCAAGATTTGTAGCTTCAGTCCAACCGCTAACGTTCTGCGTGCGAATAGTACCTGGATTGTTTTGATCGCCGTAGGTGAGGCGATCAACCAGTTGGTTGTTGTTATCGTAAAGGTTTATCTCATCGTTACGCCCCAGATTATTGGAGTTCAGTCCACCGATGACTTTGACCGTGGGAGCTAGCCCCCATGCTGTATGGAAAGTATTTGCATCAGTTTCTGTTAAAATAACCGACTCTCCAACTTGTAGGGTACCGAAAGCACTCAAAGAAAACGAACCAGGTGTACGAGAGTCATCATCAAAACTCCAGCCTGTCATATCTACTGGAGTGGTACCGAGGTTTGTAAACTCAATGAATTCACCGTTTCCACCAGAGTACATATACTCGGTGATTTGGATGTTGGGAGCTAGACTTGTGATTGTAAAGTTTGTGGTATCTGGAACTGTCGTAGAGTAATCGTTTGTGGTGTCTATTGTCCAATTGCTGACGTTGTTAATAAGTGCTCTGTAGTTTGCAAAACTAGATTCACCACTACGGGAACCATTATATACACCGTAGTCAGTACTGTTAGTGAGTACGACTGCATTCACGCCGTTTGTTAATCCCGCAGGAGTTAAATTAGTTGTCCCCTCACTAGAGACAGCAGCCAAAAATGTCGTTGGAGCAGTATCACTAGTGCCAAGATAAGCATAAATTGTTTCATTACTTGCACTGAGACCAAGGTTACTACTGTCAACTACAGTAAACGTACCGATTGATGCTGCGCGAGAGGATGCATCAATTGCACTAAAGCGAATGACGGTACCCGCAGTAATCGTACTAGTTCCAGTATTCCACTGGAAAGAAGACTCCCCTGTGTTAAAAGCTGTGGTGCTAGTCGCTTCGTTATCGGTGAAGTAAATAGTGGTATTAGGATCTATATCTACAAATGTGACAACAGACCAGCCATCCTCATCAGCATTGAAGGAGGTGAAAGCAATATCACCTTGTGTCAAAACCATACTACATTGTCTCCTTACAAGTCGTTTTACATCTAAACTCGCAATCTCTAACTGGGTTGACGACACCAAGAGTGGGGCTTTACTAAGCGCGATCGCACTAAGTAAAGCCACTTCAAAGCAATTGCTATTTATTTATGAGATAGAAAAACCCTTTACAAATACTTGCACACGTTTTATCCTGAACTTTTTGCTGCTTGTAAAAATTAGTCTCAAACCAGCGACTTACACTCGAAAATGAGTGTAGACAGAATTGGAAAGCAAAAATCTGAGCCACTACCAACAAAAATATTGTTAGTGGGAATATACTGACTATCTTTCCATACCCCTGTTTTTTACGTATGTTACTACGTTCCTTAACATACAATATGTGAGAATTGACTAATCGTATTGTAAAGATTTGGTAAATGCAGATAATAATACGGTGTTTTGTGAAACACCCTGTGTTATCAATCACATATTTAATAAGGTAGTAGCTTAAGGTTAAAAAAAGATTAATTGGATTTTAAGAATAAGAAGCAGAAATAGTTATACTATTTCATGAAAATCTTGATACATATGGGATTGCTGTAGGGGCGAGCCGTTCGCCCCTACCCACGTATTCCTATCACCAAAAAGGTGAAATGGTATTATCCCAATACTGCAAGGGATAGCGATGCAGGAGAAACCCCAACTATCGTTAATCGATAAGTATTCAATTTAGCCCTGAGCTAAAGCTCGGACTAAGAGCTAAAGTTAGCTGAAGCTAACTGTGAGTTTTAACCCATTTTAATGGGTTTGAGCTTTTAGCCCGAAATTTATTTCCGGGTCAATTGCATCAAATAAAAAACATACCCATACGAGTCTGAATAATTGCGATAGAATTCAATTTCTAAAAGAGAATTATCTAATTCTCGATTCATTGCTTGATTATCTTTATATTTCTCCCGTAAAAGCGCTATTCTCTCCTCTAATGGAGTGTAATAATTGTCCCACCAACCTATTTCAGGGAGTATGAAATGACTGATATTTACGTATCCTGAACTCTCTATAATTTGAAGATTGCACTCAATTGTTTTCATTTCCGGATAGTTTTCTTCCCAATACTTTTTGACTTCAATAGGAGGATTTGATTTTAACCAAGAAAGTTCTGAAACGACTATATACCCTCCTGATTTTAAAAGGGGTTGCCAAGTTTGAAGCCCCTTTTCAAAACCTATAATATAAATAGCTCCTTCTGACCAGATTAAGTCGAAACTGTTTGCTTCAAATTCTAGGGAAAACATTGAGGCGTTGGCGATCGCAACTTTTTCTGAAACTCCTTCTACTATTGTCCGATGTTGTAACTCATCTAAATATGGTTGATGGTTATCAACTGCTGTGACTTTTCCATTAGTATGTTTAGCTAGTTCAATTGTTTGCATTCCTGGTCCGCAACCAATGTCTAGTATAGATGGTTTTGGAGGTAGATTTGTTAGCAGTGAAAAGGCTTTGAGTGTTGATTCCTTGTTTCCTGGAGCTTGTCTTGGAAGGTTTTGATAGATTTCAAAGAAGATATCCATGTTGGTTGACAGCAATTTTGGATTTTGAATCACAGCTTGTAGCAGATGAACGCAGATATTTTGGGAGAGTCCACTTTTGGAAGAAAAATCCTATTTAATGCCAGAAACCTGACTATCATAAGTTTGTCTAAAAAAGTCTATTCGCCAAAACTGGATGCTACCAAACTCACAGACTAGTGTAGCAAGTCTCGTCTCTTGTGCCTAGTTAACTTTCCATGCTAGGGATGGTTTCCAATTCAGCTAAAGCTGCTTCTAGCCATTCTTGCATAGCAGGTAAATCTAAGATAGCTTCAACATATGTTTGACGAATGGGATCTAATGGCAAAGGAATTAAACTCAATTTATGAAGAAGCTTATGGTGAATTAAAATTAAAAACTGGAGGCACTGTTAATTTACCTGAAGAATGTCCTTACACACTTGAGCAATTACTCGAGCTAAATTGGTTCCCTACAGAGCGATACGGATTTTATTAAAGTTTAACCCGAATTGCTTTATTGTTAACCAGGGACGCAATGACCAAGATGAATCATTCTTGTTTCCAAAGACAAGAATTAGTTGTGTCATGAGTCTATGCTTAGTGTCATTAAACTTTACCTCTCGCAAGCCAGAGGTGTGTATCGTGCAAGCCCCAGTGGCTCCTCATATTCGTCAAGAACCCCCACGCTATTGGTTCTCAATTCCTTAAGGGCGTAAATCTTTAAGTTTGCCTAGATTTTGAGTAGCCGCTAGTAAAGACTAAGCTTTTTTAAAGGAGCGCTTTCGCATTGATATACTTAAATGAAGTTGAAATTGTTTGTTAACACTCAGCGTTTAACAGTTAACAGTCAACCATTCCCTGTATCTGCTTTAAATAAGAAGAAAAAAACGATGATTGAGGTATAATCCCAATCATCGCTAGGGTGCCTTCATGAACATTAGACAAATGTGGAAGCAGCAAGGCTAAATCAGTCCAGAACCCTTACCCCGCGTGTCGTGATCCATTGTCAGTTCACCTTCTTTATCTTCATTCACTTCTCTTTGTTCTTCCAAACGTTCCCTTGCGTCTTCTGCTGCTTCTTGACGCGCATCGCCCGGTTCTTCGTAGTACATTTCCGGTTCGATCGCGTAGTTATTCAAGAGTCCTTCTTTATCAACTGTGTAACCGTCTGTGGTGTGTACGCTATCGCCTACTTTAGTTTGGTCATCAGTAGGCGCACCTGCTTCCCTCTGTTCTGTAGGTAGAGTCTTAAATTTGTCTCCTTCTCTTTCTTGACGAGCAGCTGTTTCTGCGGGTGTAATTCCGCGATCGTAATTATTTTCAGCAGCGCGTTCAGAGGAATCACCTGCTTTTCTGAAAGTTTCGTTTGACATAAGATATAGTTTTCTAAAAAGTTTGTTGAATAGACTTCTTGCAAAAGTGCTGTACACTAAAGTACTCTCCGGGAAAGCTCCGCGAATTGTCTTAAAGCACCAAACCTATTAAAATAGGTTAAAAGTTTTGCTTCAGTTAATTTGAGCGCTCCTTCAGCTTTCAGCCTGACATTTATGTCAAAGCTTGCTTTTACAATATATCTAATCAATGCTAAGTGTTAGCTTAATGTTTTTTTTAGTAAGGAATCCACTATCTTAGGACATGAACATACTGAAGATTGAAAATATTTTTTTCTATCTTTAGATATATTGTTATGTCTCAATTTAAAATGTGACTTATACTACAATTCCCTTTGGGAAAGCAGTTGCTGAGAAACCCGGTTTCTTGAAGAAACCCGGTTTCTCATGGATGGTTATCCAAGTAGTATTGCCTTACTACAAACTTTCGGTTATTTGTGCCTATCTACTTACCAATGATTTCGCTTTTGATAGAACTAAATTGTGTAGATAATTCTTGCCGTGTTGAAGCTCTGATAAGATAGCGGACAGTAAACCAAGTTGAGTAACCAATACCAATCAACTCAAACGTTGAAGGTAACAATGGAATCTCATTAACACTATTCAGTATTGCTACGATCACTTTGAGTGTCACCATTGCCGACAGAATCAGAATAATGGTAACAATCAAGGACTGATATTGGAGTAAAGTTTTACCAACTAAGTTGGGATAACCTGCAATGAATTCAGACAATTGTGCGCCAACTTGCTCCCAAGTGCTATAAGAATCATGAGCAGGTAATGGGAGTGGCTGGCTTTTGGGTCTTGCTAGTTGTATTGGTGCCGGAGAACTTGGGAAAGCAGCATCAAAGGATCGTTGTTTTTGCTGTAATTCAGCTTCCATAGTTTTTTAAAGTTTGAGATCGATGACGTTTTTAGGCATAACGCACACTTGTCCTGAAAGGTATAAGGGTATAAGGGTGTAGGGGTGCAGGGGAGATACCTTTTCTAAGCGATGAGGTACAAAATAGACACTAACACTTAGTTAAGACACCATGAGAACATAAAACTTTCTCTTTCCCTCTACACCCTACACCCTACACCCTACACCCCTATTTCCAAGACAAAAGTTCTGCCTTCTCAAATCTTAGTCTACTTCAGCTTTTTGGTTGAGCCACTGTTGCTTTGTTAACTACAATTTTGACACCTTTAATTTCTCTTGCCAAAGGTTCAATTTTGTTAAGTTGTTCCTGATTTGTGACAGTTCCTGATACTGTGACTGTACCTTCTTCGGAAGCATCAACAGTTAAATGACCATTAGGGATGTTAGCTTCTAACTTGGAACGAACTTCACTTGCTAGACTGTTTTCACTTCTGTCAGTAGCCTTTCCATCATTAAATGCATTATTCCGTTGTTCGTTAGCACGAATATCCGCATTAAGTTGGTCCCTACGGGTTTGACTCTGTGCGTCTTCAAGAGCAGCTTCTGTTGCTTCTTTATCTGGTGCTTCGGTAGCTTCGGTGGTATTATTGACATTATTAGGTGCATCTGCGGCGCTTTTGACACCATCTTGACAAGCAGCAGCACCAAAAAGTACCAGACAACTGATGACGAAGGGAGCTAGTTTTTTCATTTTTGATTTGTCCTTTGATAGTTGATAGTTGATAGTGGTTAGTTGTTGGATATGGTTAAAAGCTTCGTCAGCGTGAGAGCGATTATGCTGTCAGCTATCAGAAAGCGAAACATATTTCGGGCGATTAGGACTACAGCAATCAGCAAACTAGATATTTAAGAATACATATATGCCAAAAAGCTGATTGCTGTAGTGCTGAATGCTTACCCATTAGCGATTAAATTCTTTCATTCCGATGGTCGATAATGGTGACAGCAGGATTGTCTGTGCTATGGTCCGCCAAATGTTCTGTGGGAGTGGTATTTACAACTGGTGCTTCGTGATGAATACCTTGGTCGTAATTGCGGTGAAGAATACCATGCTTGTCAGTAGCATCAAAAATGTCGAACTCTTCAATGTGATGACGTTTAAGAATTGCTTCTGCACGGCGGGCTTCACCCTCTGTCCCATCAACTATCACTAAGTAATCACCTTTGTTAACGCGGTCATTATAAACTTTGGCACGGTTTTCTGGAATTCCTAAACCAATCAGTCCGCCTGTCAAACCGCCAGCGGCTGCACCAATAGCACCGCCTGCAAGAGCAGTAGCCAAAGCAGTTGCGGCTGCACCACCTGCAAGCACTGGACCAACACCAGGAATCGCTAAAGTTCCAAGACCAACTAACAAGCCGCCTAACCCACCTAAAGCTCCACCTGTCACAGCTCCGGCTTTTGCTCCTTCGTCAGCTTTATTACCTGTACCCAGGTTTCTCACACCAGTCCTTTCATCAACACCCGCAATTGTGTGGTCGTCTGTATGTTTTGCAATGAGGGACACTTGGTTCATTGGAAAACCAGCATCTCTGAGTTCGGTAAGCGCTGCTTCTACATCCCGACGATGGGAGAATACACCAATTGCCCGTCTTGTTCTTCCCATAGGTGCTGTGCTAGTGTGAGTCCCTAAAGGCATAGAGCTTGTTGCGGTTGGGTCATGGATTTCCCAATCTTGAATTCTATGTCTATCGAGAATAGCAGCAGCACGATGAATATCATCATCTGTACCGCTCACAATAATCACATGGTCCCCTTGAGCAACTCGTTGGTTGTAGAAGGTATTGCGAGTTTCTGGCAATCTAAATCTTGTTGGGTCAATGTGATTAATTACGTTAACTCCAGTAAAGCGTTCCCGTCTGGGAGATTCTCTATGAATTAAGAAAATTTGGCTTAAGGGAAAGCCCGTTGCTCTCAAGTCATCAATTGCAGCTTCAGCATCGTGTAGATTAGAAAAGTAACCAACAGCATGCCTAGTATGACTTAAATTTCTATTTGGAACAACAGGAGTTGGAGTTGTGGTAACAGGATTGGTTGTTACATTCTTAGTTTCAGGTCTGTCATAGATATCAAACTCTTCAACGCCTCTATGTCTCAAAATCTTTTCCGCTCTGGCAATTTCTAAGTCTGTACCGTCTATAACGACTAAGTAGTCTCCTCTCTCAACGCGCTCTTGGTAAACTCTTGCTCGTTCTTCAGGAATTCCCAAACCGATCAAAGCACCAAGTAAACCACCAGCCGCTGCACCAATACCTGCACCAGCAAGAGTGGTCGCCAGAGCAGTTGCGGCTGCTCCTGCAAGCATTATCGGACCAATACCCGGAATAGCTAACGTGCCAAGACCTACTAGCAACCCAGTCAATCCGCCTAAAACACCGCCAGATACCGCTCCAGCTGTAGCACCTTCTTCCGCTTTATTGCCAACCCGCTCATGTACTTGAGTACCTGCAATCTCATCGTCCTCACGGTCCGCGTGTCGTTTGATAACAGACACATTATCCATGGGAAAACCGGAATTTCTTAATTCATGCAATGCATCTTCCACATCTTGACGATGAGAAAATACGCCCACAGCACGTTTATGCACACTTGTAATCATGCTTTTTGTCCTCAATAGGAAAATTTATTATTTACACAAAGTTGCGTTCAGAGTAGCAATTTACTGGCTGACGCTGTTGACAGTTGACGGTTAACAATCAACAGTTATCAATACCAATTTATCTATTAGAATGCACCTCAGTCTTGCATTTTGATTGATGCTATTAATTCTATTTCTACAGGTTTTTTATGAATTGTCCATCAATCTCTTGAAATAATTTTTAGCTCTATCACCAGGATTATTTCTAATGATTAATAAAAAGATAAAAGCAGAAATACTTATACTTATTTATTTTGGGTAGTGTTTAGTAAAGCTGTAGAATATAAGTACACATGAAGTAAAAAACGGTATATTGCTTAACAACTAAGCTACTATTTCTTTATTTAGTTATGCAAGAGACAATGGCAAATTGGTGGGTAGAAATTATCACTACGACTCCTCGCTGCATCTACTATTTTGGACCCTTTGATACCCGTGAAGAGGCGGTAGTTGCTTATCCGGGCTACATTGAGGACCTAGATGAAGAGGGATCTCAAGGAATCGTAGTCGTAATTAAACTTTGCAATCCTGAAGTTTTAACAATATGTGATGACTAGGGGTGTAGGGTGTAGGGTGTAGAGGAAAGAGTTTTTCTGTCATCCATAACGGTTTGCACTCACTACTCGTGAAGCGCTTTTTTGTAGGTAGAGCTTCTCGTGACGCCAGAGAAACCCGAACTTGAGTACGTCTGGAGTGAGGAGAAGGGTTAATTGCGGTAGAGTAGCAGTCTCAAATTCTTGCGAATGCGACACTCCTCTTCATTCTATATGTGAAGTTATCTCACTATATGGGATTGGGGTTGTCTTGCAATTGACTTTATTGCAATTATGCTTTTCTGAAAAATTATCAATACTTTTTCGCGGAATTTCCGTTTTCCAATTTGTAGATAAATCTCAAGGTATAGCAATCCGGGGATTATTCGTGCAAGCGAAGAAACCCGGTTTCTCTTACGCAACCGCGTTTCTGAAACCTCAAAGATCGTTAACTGACAAGTATTGCTACACCCTTAAATCTTTTGAACAGATATATAATAGACATCTGGTGAAAAAGATGTAAGGGCGAACAGCAGGAGCGCCCCTACTTTCAGGACACGCATATTTAATTTCTACGCCTATGTCTAATGCATGAATTCAGCTATTACAGTCACCCAAAAACAACTCTCAGAATTTTTGCTTAATGTCGCACTCGTGCGCCCTGTGTTTGTTTGGGGAGCCCCCGGAATTGGTAAATCATCTTTGGTAGAAGAATTTGCTAAAGAGGTAGGAATTCCGTGTGTTTCCTTGCTTGGTAGTCAACTTGCACCTGAAGATTTAATTGGTGTACCACAGATACTAGATGGAAAAAGTCGCTTTTGTCCGCCAAGGGCGATCGCCAGAGATGAACCTTATTGTTTGTTTTTAGATGAACTCAATGCTTGTTCTCATGAAGTTCAAAAAGCATTTTACAGTCTCATCCACGAGCGACGAATTGGGGAGTACTATCTTCCGAAAGGTTCGATTGTTATTGGTGCGGGAAATCGCGCTCAAGATAGCGCTATTGTCAAGCCTATGTCTTCGGCTTTACTTAATCGCATGATTCACGTTCACCTAAAAGTGTCTCATCGCGATTGGTTGGAATGGGCAAAACATCATAATATTCATCCTTGGGTGATTGAATATATCCAAGCTCGTCCCGATCATCTCTGGAGTCAACCTCCTAAGCATGAAGAACCTTTTTCTACTCCTCGATCTTGGCATATGTTAAGTGATGCTTTGCATGAATTTGGCGATCGCATCACCGATGATTGGCTAGATATCTTAGCTGTCGGATGTCTTTCTCCCCAGCATGCAACTCATTTCAAGGGTTTTATTAAGCAAATTAAAAGTAAGTACCAACTGAATGCTATTCTTAAAGGTGAGGTGGGATGGCCCCATCAACCAGAGGACAGAGATGTTTTATATTTTCTCGCCCAGTCATTCCGCGCCCAACTGATTAAAGAACTTCCTCAAGAAAGGAAAGAAGCCACAGCCTCTCAGAAAGACTTGGCTCATTGTGCTAAAGGATTACTCAAAGACCTAGCTTCTATCAGTTTAGAAATAGCACAAATGGTTGTGTCTGAATCAGAAAAAGGAGATGCTTTACCCAGTTGGTTAATGGTAGAAATTGTGAGAGATTTACCACGATTGGTGAAGAAAGACAATGGGAAGTAAAAAAAATAAATCAGCAACGCGGGATATTACCACATTAAACTTTGAGCAGGGATATCATATTCTTGAACAACATCCCATGTTTGTTGAACTCCTTCACAATACTCGCATTGTTCGTCAGCAAGGAAATCTATGTCCCCTAAAAAGCTGGGCTGTTGTCACTATCGATGGTACAGTTCACGTCCATCCTACACGCCGTGAATCTCCAGAAGCATGGGTGTACGTCCTGGCTCATTGTCTGCTGCATTTGGGATTCGGTCATTTTCAGGAACGCAAGCATCTTCGGGAATGGAATGCGGCTTGCGATTATTTTGTTGCTAAGTTTCTCGCTGACTTAAAGTTAGGACAAGCCCCAGACGAATACCGCCTTCCCCTTGACTTCGGTAACCGCAATGAAGACAGTTTGTACCAGGAGTTTTGCGAAAAGGGCATCCCTGGATCTGACTTTTATGACTTTATGGATATAATATTAGAACCCTATGCACCTTACTATTGGGGTCGTAGCTTTGATTGGCAAGCAGGTTTTGGAAGAGGGTTGACAAGGGCTGTTACCAGTGCTGTGAATGTAGCAGCAGGACGAGAACCGTTTTTGGGGGCGGATGTTGAAAACGACACTCCCGCACAAAAAGCTAAGTCTTGGTTTATTAACAGTTACCCCCTTCTGGGAGCGTTAGCTGCTAATTTTAAGATTATTGAAGATCCATTGGTTTGCCAGCGTTTGAGTATTTCAGTAGCAGCTGTTGATACCCAAAGCCAAGAAATTTTTATTAATCCCGCAGCTGGACTGAGTGCTGAAGAATGTCGGTTTGTAATGGCGCATGAATTGTTGCACGTTGGACTCAGACACGATACCCGCCGTCAAGGACGAGACCCCTATCTGTGGAATGTTGCTTGTGATTATGTTATCAATTCTTGGCTTGTAGAAATGGGTTTGGGAGAACTACCCCAAGTAGGGGTGTTGTACGACCCCGATTTAAAGGATTTATCAGCTGAGTCCCTGTACGACTTAATCGTTACAGATTTGCGCCGCTACCGCAAACTTGCTACATTGCGGGGGATTGGGGAATGTGACATTTTGGAGGAAGGAATACACGATTGGTGGAACTGTGATGATGGGATGAGACTGGATGAGTTTTACCGCCGTTGTCTGAGTCAAGGGCTTGTCTATCACCACGAACAAAACCGAGGCTTTTTACCCGAAGGATTAATTGAAGAAATCCGCGCTTTGAGTCACCCACCGATTCCTTGGGATGTGGAGTTAGCTAAATGGTTTGATAATTATTTTTCTCCTTTGGTCAAAATTAGGTCTTACGCCCGTCCTAGTCGCCGTCAGTCATCTACACCGGATATTCCTCGTCCCCGTTATTTACCAGATTCCAATGTTGAAGAGGGTCGGACATTTGGGGTGGTTTTGGATACTTCTGGTTCTATGGATCGGGAGTTGTTGGGAAAGGCGCTGGGTGCGATCGCCAGTTACAGTCTGTCTCGTGATGTTCCTTTTATACGGGTCGTTTTCTGTGACGCCTTTGCTTACGACCAAGGTTATATAGCCCCAGAAGCCCTTGCGGAACGAGTGAAAGTTAAGGGTCGAGGCGGTACGGTTTTACAACCAGGAGTTGATTTGCTGGAAAAAGCCGGGGATTTTCCTAAAAATGGACCCTTGTTAATTATGACTGATGGATATTGCGATCGCTTGCAAATTCATCAAGAGCATGCTTTTCTCATTCCCGAAAATCGGTCTTTACCTTTTGTTCCGAAAGGTAAAGTTTTTAGAATCCAATAAGTTTCAAAAAATGTTTGCAACACATTATCAATCTGTAGGGGCGTTGGCGGAGCCTTAGAGTAGGGTACGGCTGTTCTCCCTAATTACTTTACCTGATGCAATATTACACGAGAATCGGCGAGACAAGAAGGAACATCAGCACCAGTACTTAACAGTTCAGCAGTTGTAGAAACAACAGGAGTTTTGCGATCGCTCAATCAAACACAATTAGATAGCGCTACAATTCAAGATGATATAAAAAACTACATTAGAACCTATGTATCAACAAAACCAACGACAGGGATTGCTTTTTACCCTCTCATCTGTACTGACTGGAGCGGCTCTAATGGCTGGGATGGGAATATACGTAGCTCTCAAAAGTGCAGAATCACCAGTGGAATCATCAAGTAAATCATTACCTGAGACATCAGTTACGGTACCAGATATTACACAAATCCCTGTTGATACAACAGTAGATACGACAAGTACACCCGCAGATAGTTCCTCAAATGATACATTTGTATTACCAGAAGAACAAATATCAGCAGCCCAATCAGTATCTAAGCAGCAACAAGAACCAGGGAAAAATCTTGGTGGCGTCAATTGGGCGGGAAAAAACCTCAAAGGGATGGAACTTCGTAACGCCGATTTGGGTGGAGCGAATCTTGAAAAGACTAATCTAAGTGGTGTTGACTTAAGCAGTGCTACCCTCAATGGTGCCAATCTTGCAAATGCTGACTTAAGTGGTGTTAACTTAAGCAATGCAAATCTCAGTGGTGCCAATCTTGACAATACCAATCTTAGCAATGCTAATCTAAATGGTGCCGACCTCAGAGGTGCCAATCTTGATGATGCTAACCTGACCGGAGCTCGTTTACAAGGTACTCTTCTGGATGGTGCCAATCTTAACGGGACAACTATGCCATGAAATCTTATTGATTAAGTAGCTTACCAGCAAGAAGAAGCTCTAGTGACCAACATCACCTAGAAGTAAGACACGAGTCACTTTCCCCATATTAGATCATCTCTTACGTTGGGAATATAGCTAATTATATATGAACCCAAGAATTAGAGATCGATTTATTACTTAACAGTTGTGTTGTGGGGAGAAGGAACTTTTATGTTAGAAAAACTATTGTTGGCAGCTACTCTGACATTTGCTCTCAGCTTATTTGCAGACCTGGGTTGGTCGCCTTCATCCTATACAGCTAGAGGAAGAACTGGTGACACTCTCCCTACTCTAACTCTGACTCAACGGCCTCAGTAAATCAATCTTATCAAGGTAGGCTGACTGCTTAAAGATAAGAAAATCATAAACAGCTTTCCTGTCTACTCAATGTGAAGTATTCGGGAAATCATATTCTGATAAAAAATATGAGAAACCAGATCCTAGTAACAGCCACCTTATTAACTATTATCAGCTTTCACCAAACGGCACAAGCGGCAAATCCCGAACACGTACGAAAGTTACTTGCTACGAAAGAATGTGCAAAGTGTGACCTAACTGGTGCTGGTTTAGTCATGGCTGACTTATCGGGAGCAAATTTAAATGGGGCTAATCTTGCAGGTGCAAACCTCAGCCGCGCTAACTTAAGCAGTGCTGATTTAACAGGTGCGAACTTGAGCGGTACTGGTTTATTTGGTGCTAACCTCAGCGCTACTAAACTCAATGGAGCCAACCTACTAGGGGCTGATTTAAGAAACACCTATCTATACGATGCGGAATTATCAGACGTTAGCCTCAATGGAGTAAACGTACAAGGCGCAGTGGGTATACCGTTGCAAATGGCTAAACCCGAAGAATTTTATGCTTGGGGTGTTGCTGAAGCGCAAAAAGGTAACCAACAGCAAGCAATTGACTATTTCAATCAAGCAATTGCTAGTCAACCCGAATATGCGGGAGCTTACTTAGCTCGTGGTATTGCAAAATACCAAATTTTGGATAGGCAAGGTGCATTCCAAGACGCTCAAGTTGCAGAAAAACTTTTCACATCTCAAAATAATCCGACTGGAATACAAACAGCCCAAGCATTTATTCAAGAATTACAAACACCCTATAGCGATACCAAGGTTAAACCCGCTAAACCCGATTTAGTTGATTTTGTCAGCGGTATTGGTTCTTTGTTGCTTCAGTTTTTGCCTTTTTAAGGATAGTGGATAGTGGATAGTGGATAGTGGATAGTGGATAGTAGATAGTGGATAGTAGATAGTGGATAGTGGATAGT
>JAWQFQ010000224.1:0-15817 GCA_035967975.1 Scytonema sp. PMC 1070.18 | reverse complement strand
ATTCATAATTCATAATTCATAATTCATAATTCATAATTCATAATTCATAATTCACTTTACTTTTCCTCGGAAACGAACGAATCCATAGGAAGTGGGGGGTGTCCCTGAAGCGGTGGCGTGGGGTAAGTCACCTAAGTTGACTACAATTGCACCATTAGTATTAGCGCCACCACACTCAATTGTAGGGTAAAGGGTCTTTGGGTCTACTCCTGGGGGAAAATACTGTCCTTTGTCGCTATCTTGAACACTAGTAAGAGAGACGGTACTACTATTATGATTGAGGACAATACCTCGGTCAGCACCGGAAAGACCGCCTGTTGCTTGAGGGGGGTTACTATTGAAGGCTGTGGGGATAAAAGTGGTGTTGTCAGGAATGCGATCGCAAATCAATACATTGGGTGCGTTTGTCTCACTAGCTGACAAAAAGTAAATCGTCCACTCCAATTCATCGCCCGGTTTGACATTACCGCCTTTGATACCACCAATGAGGAAGCTACTAGGATTCAGCCATTTATTGGTATCCGGAGGAAAAACTGATTCAATATTATTGTCATCATAAGGATTAGATGCGTCATCAATATAAGCAGCCAGATTGTCTCCACCATCAGTGATTGTTGAACCATTGATGGCGGTAATTCTTTTGACTAACAGCACATTTGGTTTACTGACAGAAACAACAGTTATAAAAGTTGGGTCGTCATCATCGGTTTTACTAGGGTCGTTACCTGAACTGATACCGTCATCTGCTGTTTGGAAAAATGGATGACCAACAGTAGGTGGGTTAGCTGTTGCTCCCCCAGAGTCCGCATCAGTCAGGACAGTTCCAGTGGTTGCGGAATTATCTAGTGTTTTAAAAGTCGCACTTGCTTGGTTACTAATGGGATTAGCGTTATTGGCGTTGTTAATGATAGCGGTAATAGTAATAGTAATCGTATCACCTACACGTAAAGTCCCGGAGGTGGTTAAATCACCAGAGCCATTGTATCCCGGCTTAATCTCAATATCATTACCGTTAGTTTTTGACTTTATCAGTGCATTCACGAAGGTTAACTCAGAGGGTAATGATTCTTTAATCACAAAGTTAGTAGCATTGCTGTTACCCGGATTGAGGTTGGAATAGGTGATTGTATATTCAACCGTATCTCCCACCGTCACCGTTCCAGTGCTATCAGTGTCCGTGAGGAAGCGAACAGATTTAGTTCCCTTCACATTTGCTTGGTTTGTTGCTGTCACAACTAAAGGAGTCAGCACGGCTTCACCAGGAAAGTACGTCCATGTATCTATCCCCTTCAAGTCACCATATGTGTTCCGAAACTCGTGTTCGCCACCTGCGCTGTTTATCCCGATCGCAGCATTGCGAGGACTGGAGGCGACTTGAGTCCCTTGAGGGTTTAAGTTAACAAATGTGTTGTCTGCAGTGGTGTAACTATCATCGTTGTAGTAAACTGTAGTTGGTCCAATGGGTTCTCCATTTTTATCCAGGAGATATGGAAAAGCAGCGGGAGGATTTTCCATTGTAATTTTAAAACCCAAAGGATTGTTCTCCGGGTCTAACATGGGGAAGTGGTATTCACCCGCTCGGATGGTGATTTGAGCATTGTAAGGAGCATTTCCCGCAAGCGCAGGTGAATCTATACCTTGAGCATTTTTCCCATCCCAAAATACAACGTTATTCCCGATGGAGACTGGATTTTGTAAAACTCGGTCTTGACTGGGGTCGTAAATTCCATTATTATCAGTATCAATGATAATTTGGTAAGTTCCTGTAGAAGTAGAACCAAAGCTAAAATATCCACCCACCCCTACAGGAGTTTGGTTACCGCTTCCTGCGAGTTTCCCAGTAAATTTAAAATTGCTAGGTGCAGGTGGAATCAGAGGTGCGATGGGAATTCCCAAATACACGAGCGCGTCAAGGTCGGGAAGATTAAGAAAAACTAAGTGAGTGATGTCTGTTGGTGTATCTGGAACATCCGGACGTTGAACTCTCACATTACCACTAAAGATGAGATTATTGTCAGTCGCACCCCCCGCAGAACGATAAAGTGTGCTATTATTAGTTTTGTCAATAAACCCCCGACTATTGGCAAAAAAGATGAAACCAAAGGGGTCAACTCCATTCATATCTGTTCTGTAACGGTATCCATCCTTGGTTTGAATGTAAAGCTTGGAATTAAGAGCGATGTCAGAGGGCGCACCGTTGTTACCTGCGTTTCCTCCCATATTCATAGCAACATAATTAGCAAACACCCTTCCAGGCTTAGTAGTTCCTGCGCCATCACGCACTGTAATATCCCAAGCTGATATTCCTTGTTTTTGAGAATTATCTGTGGGAAATGCTACATTTGCTCGTCTTGGAGGAGGGTCACCATTCAAAGCAGGGGAATGAAACTCCACTTCGTAAACACCAGTTTCCTTCGCAGTGAAAGTACAAGGGATATAGCCACCAGTATTGGGTAATGGTCCAGCTGCTTCCTTGGCGAGAGTATCAATAAATCCTTCTTTGGTGGTATCATTAACATCACAAGATCCATTCTGTGTCCCAAAGGGGCTGCGATAGATAATGTCTTGACCAGGAGTATAGCTATTTGCAACGCTTGAGCCAAGGTAAACCGTTTCCCCCGCTTGTACATAGACCTTCATTGTTGTTCTTCGGTTAATACTAGCCGTTGTTGAATTTGACCATTCTATATAAGGTCTATATCCACCATTTGAAACTAACTCTTTACTTCCCTCCGCCCGTACAGGTTGTCTGTAGTTACTTAAGATATATAGTATTAAAACCCAGCACCCTAGCGATCGCCTCATAATTCCCAATTCATAATTCATAATTCATAATTCATAATTCCCAATTCATAATTCATCGTTTAGTTTAACTGTGAAACCTAAATATGGTCCCCCTGTACTGCGGGTTCCAGAAAAATCGCGATCGCCAGCACGACCAAAAACATAACCAGCAGATAGTCGCAGATTGGGACTGAGATAATAACCGAGTTCTGTCACAAAACCTGTTTCCGTGTAATCACTTTGATGAATCCAGCGAGTTTCTCCCACCAAGTCCATGCTGTAACCCAAACGGTAAGTAACTCGTAATTGCGCTAAGTTAGCGGTACTGGTTCCTACTAAATCCTCAGCGAGATAAGAACGACTGTTCCGCAAAGCGTATTTACCATAAAATTCCCATCGCCAGTTAGGAGCATAAATGGCTTCTAGAGCAAAAGTATGGTCTTCAGAACCAGTACCAGTGTCAAACAGAATAGTTTCGGGAATAACCGCTGGGTTTTTGCGGTATTCATATCGCAATAAAGCATTGAACTTATCATTGTTGGGGTCGCGATAAGCTAAACCGAGTTTGAGATTGGCTGTATCACCTAATCCTGCTAGTTTTTGATTGGCTGCGCTTGCTTGTTGATACCGCAACAACGCTGTCAGAGAGGGAGAAATTTTTCCCACGACTCCAGCGGAGATAACGGTGTTAGAACCACCAGAAGAAGTGCGATGTTCGTACCGGGCGCTGGCTTGGAATTTGGGATTATCAGTGTATTCTAAACCAATACTATAACTATCACCAGAACCAAATCCCAGAAAAGCTGCAGTTTGACCTGCGGTGTAAGGTTGCGCGTACTGGACTCCCGGACCGTTACGACCAAAGAAATCACCAAAGATATGCTCGTAAGCAAGGTTGAGTCGTAATCCAGGAGCAATTGTCCAACGGTGATTGAGTCCAATCGCTCCTTGAGTTGTTAATTCATTTGCACCGCCTAAAATAGAATAACGTCCTGTAATAGTCGTATCGCGACCTAGTTTGTGTTCGCCATTGATACTTAAGTTGGTGATGGAGTTATTATCAAATTGACCGCGAGTGTAAAACTGTTGTGTCAGACTGACGTTAATACCGGGAATCACAGCCCAATTTAACCCAAAAATTGTTCTATCTGGATAGACTGTATCTACCTCCGAAGATAGGGTGAATTCATTCTGCGCTAAGAAGGTGAGTTTTTTGGTGAGGGGTAGTGTGAGACGAGAACGTAATTGGTCAGATGTTGTGTTTTGATGAGTTGTCACCATCCGGTCTTTGCGATCGCGACGCAGCCAATCTACATCAACGGTGGCTTTTCCAATCCGTTGTTGAATACCTGCGGACATGATTGTGAGTGAGTTATCGACTTTGCTTCCCGGTGTTGTGGATGTGCGGGGTGCAAATAGTTCTTCAAAGGTATCTAATGGTTGTGGTGCAATACCAAAGTTATCTTCATGGTCGTATTGTACCCGGACGTTCGTCGTTGAAGAAACTCGACCCGTGAGTTGTGCTCCATATCGGGTTTGACCAGGAACAAAACTAATCGTGGCGTTGTTCGCAAATCCTGTATCCGCAAAACGATAATAAGCTCGACCTAAAATACCTCTGGTCATTTGTCCTTGTGCTTCCAATCGCATCGCAGAACCTCTGACCTGTCCCAAGACATCCGTGTTATGACTGGAATGAGCATATTCTGCAATCAACGAGCCTTTTGAACCAAAAGGAATATAAGCATCTGCTCCATAGAGTTCAAAATCACGCACTCCATGATTTTCTCTGAGGTAAGTTGCACCAACCCAACTTTCCCGATTAAGCTCATGAGATAAGTTGTATTGTAAGCGTCCTGCGTAAATATTGCTGTTAGAGCCTTTACTTTCATATTGATAAGTCGTCACAATCCGTCTGACTAAGACTTGACCAGTAGAAGCATCAACGTCTGTACGCAAAATCGGTTGACGGAATAGTAGGGTTCCTCGGTCATAATCGATTTCATAGTCAGAACCACGGAAAAGTTGTTTGCGTTTTAGGACTGTACCGGGACGGTTCAGTTCTTCTAACTCAATAAAGACATTTTCGCTACCTGGAATAACTAATCTTCGCGAGAGGAAGTAATATCCACTGGTACCATCAGGAGCAATTGTATCTCGTTCAAATCCTTCTACATTATTTCCGTAAAAACCTGTAATTTCTAAATTGCCTATGTTATAATTCCCCTTGAATCCGTGTAACTGACGAGTCACACCGGTAAACTGCTGCGAAGAACGAGCAAACTCCTCAGTGTTATAGTCACCCCACATTGCATAATCTGGTTCAGCTCCTGATATCCGAGGCGATCGCTCTAAGTACACATACACACTATCTATAGAAGGTGCTAAAACATCAACCTTCGAGCTATCACCGTAAACAGGATAGCTTTGGTCGCTAAATTGGTAAGCGCGAAATAAGCGATTGTCGCAATTACAATCTTCATTCAGAGCGCGATCGCTATTGTAAGCTCCCGTGAACAACCATTCCCCAATCGCTCCAGTCGCAAACACCGCAGAACGAACATTCAATTGTGTTCTGTTGTCCCCCTCAGGAGGAAGAAAATCGCGGAGGCGATCGTAAAAGTCCGTACCCCTTGCTCCTAAACGCACATCTATGACTCCAGAGACAATAGACGGACGCAAAGCTGTTTCAAATTGTATTTGGGTAAAAGCTTCTAACTCAAAAACCGTAGCACGAATTCTCACAGTTTGCGCCTTAAGTTCGGATTTGAGAATAGCTGTGAACTCTCCATTCTTCGCTTGTACCTGAAATCCTGGTTGTTCGGGTTTGTAGTCTATACCAATAAATTCACCAGCTGTTGGGAATAAAGTAACCACAGCATCACGGTTAGAGACGTTACCATTTTCATCTAAAAGCTGACCTCGGATAGTCGCTGAAGAACGTCCATCCGCAGGAATCCGAGATTCTACAGTCTCTAATTTCAGTTGTGTTGCTGCTCCCCGAACCTGTACCTTAACAGAGACGGAAGATTCTTGAGAACCCACTATTTGAACTGTAATCGTGTTTCCCCCTTCTTGTAAGGAAACACCATACCAAGTCTGTGTCACTAAGTTAGTTGTGACATCAGTCTCCGTCTTCCCAATCAAGGAAGAGTCTACTAACTGACCATTAACCCGCAATTCCACATTGGTATCTACTGGAAATTGTAGAACTAATGTAGTTGCTGGTGCATTGAGAACGGTGTTATCAGTAAGGTTTAATATTTTGACTTCACTTTTACCTTGAGTAGAAACCCGGTTTCTCCAAGAGTCCGGTAGCTCTAGAGATAATGTATCTGTGATGTCAGTTGCTGCTTTAGCAACAGAGGGATATAAAATAACACTAAAAGCTCCTGCAATAGAGCATATTAATTTTAAAGGTTCTGTGTTTTTATGTTTTGCGATCGCTTTGTTGGAAATTTGAGCCGACTGATTCTCTAAATTAACGCTACATATTGTCGATTGTGGCGCTGAAGCGCAACTACAAACCTTAATCTTATACCCCAAAGTCATTCCCAATTCATAATTCATAATTCATAATTCATAATTCATACGGGTGAGTGCGAAGTTCATTCTGACCATTCCACCGGGTTCTAAGCGTACTAAGCGAGATTGGCTGTTACGTTCGCGGAAGTAAAGGTTAGGTGCTAAGGTGTAACCAGGGACACTGCTGAGGTCTATGATTCCTGTATGGGGTCCTGGTAACACATTGGCGATGGAGAATAAACCATTAATATCTGTAGTGATACGGTTACCATCTTCTAGAAAGATAACTGCGTTGGGAATACCGGGTTCACCTGTTTGTTGCTCACCATCGAAGTTCTTATCAATGAACACTCGACCAATGATAGTACCGCAGTCAGATATAATCCCTGGTCGAATTTTTAAGCGGTGTGTTGCTGGACCATCTTTAACAGCAAAACCGTTGTCCACTCGTTGAGCATTGACAATGGCTGAATTTTGTCCTGAACCACGCAGGGAATCTGGAGTGAGTTGAGCAGCATAGGCTATATTCAGTACTTTTCCGGGAGGGATAGGTTCTGAAGTCCGCAGTATGACTGTTGAAGTTTTGTGTTCAGTTGTTAAGGTCACTGTTTGTCTATCAAGTTCTCCTTGGACAGATTTAGATAAGAAATGAAATCCTAAGGGTAAAGTATCAAATATGACTAGATTGTTGATATCTCCATCACTGACATTTTTAATTGACAAACGATAAATCACTGTGTCTCCTGGTTCCGCTGTCACGCGATCGCCTGTTTTAATCATCTGTACCTGTTGCGATTGACACATACCCACATCAAAATCAATCGCAAATAAACTCAAACCCACAAGTTCAGCATTAGGGACAAAGACAATATTTCCTTGAAGACTGGTGTCACCAGAAAGACTGATGGGTTGACCATCTAAAGATGTAGCAGTATAACGAACAACATTATTTCCATTTTCACCACTACTTTCAACAATAGAAATTTTGATGCGTCGTTGAGTATAGATAGAGTTGTCTGGGGGATTGACTACTAAGATATAGGTTTTACCAGGAGTTACCTGACCCTTACCTGCGTCTAATAAAAAGTTGTAATAACCCTGTTCGGAATTAGTCATGTGAAAAGGGTTACTGTTATTTATATTTGGTTGTATCCCGACTGGAACACTATTATTAGGAATATCGGGGAATTCCGTGGGAGTCAAAGAAACCAACCTTCCTAGTTCTGTCCCCGTTGGATCGTTGAGATTGGGTTCATAGAGAGCCACAGAAAATCCTTTGTAATCAGGGAGGATTTGTCCAGCACAACCTAAAATCTGTCCCAGTGGGTCAACTAATTGAGATAAAGTTGCCTCAATTTGACTGGAATTTCCTTGAAATCGATTATTATTAGAGTCTGTATAAGTGTATGTAGCCTGATTATTAATTGTTGGACGAGAAAGTCGGTTCTCAACTTGAGCAGATGTAGGTGTGGGACTGTACAATACATATCCGACCAGAAAGGCGATCGCTAACGAACATTGACGACGCACACAAGTAGCTCCTGATAAGATTGGGTGTAAGGGTGCGGAAATAAAAAACCGCAGAGAACGCAAAGGACGCAGAGGTAAGAGTTAAGAAGGGAGTAGGAGTTTTTCTCACCTATACCCTTACACCCCCACACCCCCACACCCCTTTCCCTAGTCATCGAACTTGTACCTGATAAATTCCCTTGACTGTTGTTTTGGCGGGAAGTGGAGTCTCAAAGTTCCATCGAATATGAGTATAAATTGTCGCGGGTGCGGGTTTAGTCTCTATTTTGCCGTTAAGAAGGGTCACTTTGACCACAGGCTTTTCTACAAAACTGTGTCCACCATCAATGCTGTAAGTCATTTTGACCGATTTGTCGCTAGTTGTGGTCGCAGAATTGAGTATGTAGACCATTCCCAAGGGAACGGGTTGATTGATTGTCAGATTTTTGATAGATGTATTGTTATTGTTGACGGCTGTCACTGTATAGCGCAAAACTTCTCCTGGTTGTATTAAAGCTTTACCTTGCAATGGTTCCCAACTGACCTTTTGTGTTCCTTGTACCTGTTTGACGACTTTTTTGTCAGCATTGAGTCGTAATTGTACCTGAGTTGGAGCTTGCGCGATCGCAATTCCAGTTTCCCAATGATTTCCCAAGAACGGAGTTTGACTTAAGACAATGAATGCTATTGTCCCTACACCAGTAGCTATTGAAAAACGCTTCATATAAAAAGTCTCCTGTTTTTTCTCGTTCTTAGGCTATCCCTTAGAAATGAGAGTGCCCATCCAAAATCCAAAATCAAACATTTGTCAAAAGAATTCTTCACGCAAAGACGCAAAAGGTCTACAAGCTTTTCATCATCAATGATTACTCCCTTCAGTGCTATAAGATAAACGCTCATATCTTGCTCTTTCCTCTGTGTCCTCTGCGCCTTTGTGGTTTTTACTTAGGTAATCTTTAGATAGAAAAGCAGTAGGCGAAATTGATATCATCTCACTGTCCGTTGGAAAGTAAACGTTCTCTCCTGTCCGGGCGCAACTGTTTCGTTTACAGTGTCAATATACTTTGTGACATCAGTATTCACCGTTGTTCCAGTTTGGTCACCCACAGAATTTGTCGCTGGTTGACCGCTGAAAAAGGTGATAGTCGCAGTACCAGAATCTTTAGCCGAACCAACAATGTTGCTGGTATCGATAACACCATTCCCATCGTTGTCTAGCGCCCAGTTGTTTTTACCGTCTCCGGAAGCAGTGCTGAGGGTACCGTCTTCCGTAATGACAACATTGCTAGCATTTAAAATGATGTTCCCTGTCCCGGATTGAGGCTCAGAAATATTTTTATATCTAATCTGATACTCAATGATGTTTCCGGGTGCAGGTTGTCTGGCGATATCATTTAATACATCAGCATCAATACCGGGTGTTGTCTCAAAAACATCTTGACCTGTTCCTACAGTTGGTCCATTTCCTTGCAAAACACGAGACAGTTTCAATAACCTTAAAAAGCCAGTGTAAACCCGGTCGATAGTGATGTTATTGGGTTCATCAGAGGCGATCGCACCATTGTTATCAGTATCAATGAAAGCAGTTATGGGGACTGGAAAACCACGGTTAATATAAGTAGAAAGCGGCGTTCCACTCGGTAAATTTACTTCTACACCATAATTAGCTGTAGCATTAGGTGCGACTCCATCAATGCGAATAGGGTTGCTGGCGCTAACTGGACCTTGTCCTGAGAGGAACTCAAATCCGGAACCGTTATATCTATAAGTGGCTGATGAACTACCATAGCTGAGAGTGACAATTGTACCCGTTGGTAAATGCTCTGCGATCGCAGGTGTTGTAGGTAAAAGGGAAATATTAACATGACTAGTCCCAGTGTTTTTCACCGTGTTGGTGAAGTTGACACCATCAGGGTCGATAGTTGTTTCCGGCGTTGTACCTGCTGGTATGAATGAAGACTTGTTGGTAAAATCCTTATTATTATCATTCTCAGCCACAGCATCCGGTGCGTCTTTCGGTCCATTTAAAACGGATATTAATGCTGCTGTATTCAGAGTGATGAGAGTTGCTTCACCACCGGAACCAGTCCCACTGTTATCATTATTAATATCTACTCCGATACCATTATTTCCTTCTAACTCATCTGGAATACCATTGTTATCTGAGTCAGTTGTGTCAATCAAACCATCATCAACAACATCCGGTGGAAGCGTATCGGGAATTTTATCGTTATTGGTATCCGTACCAATAGGGGGATTAGAACCATCAAAATTGCTGGGACTGCTGTCACCAGATTCATCATACACTGGAGCTCCACTGGGACTTTGACCGAATAATTGTGCAATATTAGCAACGGTAATTGATGTGGGTGTCTCTAAAACTTCGACACTAATTTGAAAACCCGTCACCGTTGTACCAGGAGCGATCGCACCAGTGCTAACGAAACCTACCCGTCTGACCGTTGCTAAATCTGTTGGTGGAGTCGTTGTCCAAGTGGCTTGATTGGCATCGAAAGCAGAAGTATCACTAGTAGTATAAACTTGTTGCCATCCGGTTGGAGCTTTAGAACTTGTTAACTGAGTCCCTACTGGAATAGCATCTGAAACCAGAATATAGGAACCAACAAGACCGGGAACACTTGTCCCTGAAAGTGGTGCGGGGCTAATACCATTTCCTGTTGGGTCATTATTTTCAACCCGCAAGCTCAAGGAATAACTAAGGGTATCCCCCCCAGGACCTGGGACACCAGCACTCGTTTGACCAGTTTGAGTCTTAAGGACTGTCGCTAAAGTATAATCTTTCAAGTTAGAATCTACAGTCACTTGCTGTGTAGCACTAGCTTCCCGGACACCATTCACAGGTGTACCATTCACTTCTCCTTGAACGGTTCCATCATCATTATCAACAGTATAAACATCTCCACCATTCTCACTTCGTAGTTGGTTCTGAGCATCACCAGGTGTATCACCCAATTTAACCGAAATCGTCGAGCCGTTAGCTGCTCCATCAGCAACCTTCACAGGAACCCTAACCAGAACAGAACCCGCTGGTGATATTGAATCAGTAATAGTTCCGCCAGTTTTAATATCCTCCCAAGTATTACCGCTATCGTAGCTGATTTGCACTTTGCCATCAATTTGTCCCGAACCAGTAACTATTGGTTGGTCGGGAATGCGGAACCTTGTGGGGTCGTTACCAACATTAGTGACATTGTAATTGAAATATACAGTATCACCTATATTAACCTTGCCATCTGCATTCACATCTGTCTTCAAAACAGTACCCGTAGCAGTCACAGTAATACCCGCAACCTCCGCTACAGTAACAGTCACTGTATTAGAAGTCGTGTTAATTGTTGTCCCCGGATGACTAGGGTCTTCATAAGTAGCAGTAGCAGTGTTACTAATAGATTCACCCGCTTTTGTACCCTCTGCACCGACAGGAGCCACAAATTGAAACAAACTGTTAAATAATAATGTAATTCCAATCCAATAACGGTAGAGCTTTAATTTTTTTTTTAAAACTCTATTTATTTTTGGCATGATTTACCCTGAAAAAAATAGTTTGTTAATTGTTAATAGCTAATTGTTAATAGGGAATAGTAAAAAACCATTAGCAATTAGCCATTCGCAATTAGCCATTCGCAATTAACCATTAGCCATTAGCCATTAGCTACTCATAAAAATTTAACTTTTCATTCTGAAATCATCTTCAGTAAAAGCCAGGAAGTATACACAACAATTCTTGGTTAAATTGGTTGTAAAAAATACTTAAGTTTAAGTAATATCCGCAAATTTTTAGAAAAATTATCCGCCTTTTCTCCCTATTTTCCCCAGAACATAGGAAACATAAGGGATTATTGAAACCCGACAAAAATAGTCGGGTATATTTGACAAGTATTTTTACCCTTGGTAACATCAGCTAACAGTTGACGGAAATCCAGGGAAAGCTAACATGACACAGGCAACAACCACTCATACCCACAGCACGACTGCTGCTTTCAACGCCCTAAAGTGTAAAGAATGCGGTGCGGAGTACGAACTCAAAGCGCTTCATGTGTGTGAATTTTGCTTCGGTCCATTGGAAGTGAAGTACGACTATAGCAACCTACGCTCCACAGTCACCCGCCAAACAATCCAAGCAGGACCAAACTCCATTTGGCGCTATCATAAGTTTTTGCCTGTTGCTAGCGAAACCCCCATTGATGTAGGAACTGGTATGACTCCTCTAGTTCGTTCTCACCGTTTGGCACGTCGTCTCGGTCTGAACAAACTTTACATCAAAAATGATGCCGTCAACATGCCTACCCTCAGTTTCAAGGATAGGGTGGTATCTGTCGCTCTGACCCGTGCGCGGGAGTTGGGTTTCTCTACGGTTTCTTGTGCTAGTACTGGTAACCTAGCAAATTCAACAGCGGCGATCGCAGCCCATGCTGGTCTAGATTGCTGTGTATTCATTCCCGCTGACTTAGAAGCTGGTAAAATATTGGGTAGTCTCATCTACAGCCCCACCCTCATGGCTGTAAAAGGGAATTACGACCAAGTCAATCGTCTCTGTTCTGAAGTAGCTAATACACATGGATGGGGATTTGTCAATATCAATCTGCGTCCTTACTACTCGGAAGGTTCCAAGACGCTTGGTTTTGAAGTTGCAGAACAACTCGGTTGGGAACTACCAGACCATATTGTTGCACCTTTGGCATCGGGTTCTCTATATACAAAGATATATAAAGGGTTCCAAGAATTTGTTGAAGTTGGTTTGGTGGAAGCGAAGGAAGTTAGATTTAGTGGCGCACAAGCAGAAGGATGTTCTCCTATCGCCCAAGCTTATAGAGAAGGACGCGACTTTATTAAACCAGTAAAACCAAGTACAATAGCCAAATCCATTGCGATCGGTAACCCAGCTGATGGTGTTTATGCCCTGGATATTGCTCAGAAAACCAACGGTCATATAGAATCTGTGACAGATGCGGAAATTATCGAAGGTATCAAGTTACTAGCAGAAACCGAAGGTATCTTTACAGAAACCGCTGGTGGTACAACCGTCGCCGTGTTGAAAAAATTGGTGGAAGCTGGCAAGATTGACCCAGATGAAACCACTGTGGTATACATTACCGGAAATGGCTTAAAGACCCAAGAAGCTGTACAAGGCTACATTGGCGAACCTTTGACCATTGAAGCGAAGCTTGACAGCTTTGAACGTGCTCTAGAACGTTCCCGCACGCTAGATCGCTTAGAATGGCAGCAAGTCCTCGTTTAAGTTACAAGTGAATGGTTAGTGGAAACAACAACTAACTACTAACCACTAACAACTAACAACCATGTTTAAGTTACAAGTGAGTGGTTAGTGGTGGAAACAACAACTAACAACTAACAACCATGTTTAAGTTACAAGTGAGTGGTTAGTGAAAACAACAACTAACTACTAACCACTAACCACTAACAACTATCAACTAACAATTCTCTATGTCTGTAAAAGTATTAGTTCCTACTGCACTGCAAAAATTCACCAACAACCAAGCTACTCTAGAGTGTAGTGGTAGCACTGTTAGTGAACTGTTCGATTCACTAGAACAAAGCTGTCCTGGTATCAAGGCGCGTTTATGCGATGAAAATGGACAACCACGACGGTTTTTGAATTTGTACGTTAATAGCGAAGATATCCGCTTTTTAGATGGAGCGGCTACATCTTTGAAGGATGGTGATGAAGTTAGTATCGTTCCTGCTGTGGCTGGTGGTTGATTGGCTAATGGTTAATGGCTAAATATTAAAAATTCCGTCAATTACTATGTGTGTTGGCTTTGGCTAGCACACTATTTTTGTGAGTGCTCATACCAAGTCGTGATTGGGAATTAAGAAGAATTAACCGCAGATGAACGCAGATGGACGCAGATGAATTTGACCTTAACAGACTAGTACAACAAGGCAAAAGTAAAAAGTCAAAGGTTTGAACCTTTATATTAACAACTTTTTACCTCTTTCATATGGTGGCTTTATTTCCGCGCCCGCTGTACTAGGAAATGCTATGGATAAATCTAATTGATTCTGATAATTTTTACTGCTCGGATTGAGCTGGCTGTGGGAGTTGGGCGGGTTTATAATTTTTTGCTTTGTAGAATGTTTCTAGACTATCGCGATCGCCTACGAAACGCCAGTGCCATGGTTCGTAACTGACACCTTGAGGATTGTCTTTGGGAAAGGAAATCTCGAAGCTAAAACGTGCTGCGTTGGCTTGTAGCCATTGGTAAGCTTTAGTTTTTTCAAAGTTAGTATTGAGATTTGTTGATGGTGCGGCTCCATCGCCAATATCTACGGCGTAACCTGTGTGATGTTCGCTATGACCAGGGGGCGCACTGACAGATGCTCGTTCTGCTGGGGTTTGATTTCTTTTAGCACCAACGTTAAAAAATAATTGATTTTGGTCGTTTATAGAACGAAAACCAGAAATTGGCACTAAAATGACACCTGCGCTCCGTGCTGCGGCTGTCATCTCTTTATACTTCTGGGCGGCTGCTTTTCGCATTTGGATGCGTCCATTAGCAGAAACTGGTTGTAGTTCCGATGCTGGGGCTTCAGAGTAGGAAAAATGCCCCAATACCGTATCATTTTTATTAGTAGCAGAATTACCTGACTGTGATGCAGTTGCAGGAGTTGAACGATTCGAGGAAGATTGAGAATTATCTGTTTTTTTGGGTGCGATGATGAAAAACAACAAACCACTTATAGCAGCTAGAACGACAAATCCTGCTACTCCCGCAATGATGAATACCCAGGGGCGAGGGCGAACCTTAGGAGCTGCATCAGGAGTATCGCGTAAAGCTACCGGAATATCTTCACTCGAAGTAGGTGGTTTGTCTTGCGGTTTTTCTGAAAACCCTGCATTATTCAAGAGTCTACTCCTGCTTTTGATGGATAACCATTAGTGATTGTAAACTGGAAAGAAGCAAACGTCACAAGTAATATTTTACATCCCCATCTCTAGGCATAATCTTGAATAACCTCCTAGAACTTTACTTCGTTTTAGTGGGCTTAGTCCTTGTGGGATATATCCTTGGACGCAAGTTGCCTGCTAGAGTTCCTACCCGCTTAGGTCAGTTCCTATTTTGGGTAGGAGTACCGATAAGCATCGTCGTTTTTTTACATAAAGCGAATCTATCAGCACAAATTTGGATTGCACCTGCGATCGCTTTCTTAGCCATTTTACTAGGAGCATTTTTCGCTTGGTTAGGAATTAAAGGGCAAATTTATCTTCAGAATACAGCTCCCGACAAACCCACTCAGGGTAGTTTTTTCTTAGCCGCGATGGTGGGGAACACAGGTTACCTTGGTTATCCTGTGAGCTTATCCATAGTTGGGACAGAGTACTTTGGTTGGGCGCTGTTTTACGACTTACTGGGAACAGCATTAGGAGCCTACGTATTAGGTGTTGCATTAGCAGCTCGATTTGGCAATAGTCGTCTCCAAAGTCATTGGCAAATTGGTCGGGCTATGATTATAAATCCTCCTTTATGGAGTTTCGGATTTGGTTTACTCATAAGACAGCTAGCAATTCCCAGTGGGATTGAATTTATCTTTCAGAAAGTTGCTTGGAGTGTAGTGGCGTCATCGCTGGTACTGATTGGAATGCGATTGAGCAAACTCAATTCATGGCATAGTTTACCAAGAGCTACCATCAGTGTAGGGATTAAGATGTTAGTGGTACCCCTAATCTTAAGCAGAGTTTTACCATTTTTTGGTTTGACTGGTGCAGAAGCAACCGTAATTATACTACAAATGGCAATGCCTCCCGCCTTCGCCACACTAGTTATTGCCGAAACCTTCAATCTTGATCGCGACCTCACCGTCACAGCACTAGCAATGGGAACAGTGATGCTGTTATTTACTTTACCATTGTGGTTGTGGATGTTTTGACAATTAGGGTGTAAGGGTGTGGGGTGTAGGGGGGAATGGCACTAAGAAGTGCGACGCGGAGACTTGGAGACACGGAGACGCGGGGAGA
>JAWQFQ010000223.1:0-15862 GCA_035967975.1 Scytonema sp. PMC 1070.18 | reverse complement strand
AGTATGGACATTGCATAGTAGAACACCTCAAATCCTCCCTCTATTATGCAACGCCGAAATTAGATAGCATTCATAGGGATTTACTGGATGCTTAAACAGTTCGTGGGTTAGTTGTGCTCGTGCTGAACGAATTGTCTCAGCTTGTCTTGGGTAAGCAAGCATGAGTTGATCCCAGTCCCTTGTTTCTAAATTAACAGTTAATACCCGTCGCACCCAATCTTCCAAATCGTCTACCCCATCAATGATTGTGGGAATACCACTGGGAAAATTATTGTGAGGAGAAACTTGTGCTTTTAACCACGCTTCAGGAGAAACTAGGAATAGCCCTTGGAACTCATGAGCGGGGAAAGCGTTACCCGTTCTAATCGGTTTGTCGATTTGCAACCACTGCTGAAGACGTGGTATTTCCACTTGCAGCAGGCGTTGCTGTACAACTTCAGGGGCAACAATAATAACTGGACCGTGCCAGATCAATGCTGATGCTACAAAGCTGGTGCGATACCGCTCCTGATAGCCACAAGTAGCCCCTACTTGAATGAGGGCGCTACGTCCCAGACGCAAGGCGCGTGCTACCAACCGTGCCATCGTTAAATGATGAGGCCACGAAGGAAAACCCGCCTGCGATTGCAGGAAGTTATGTAGTGATAAATGAACTTCTTTCTCAAGAGAATTTGCTTTACTCATTGTATTACTTTGTCTTTAATTATTTGGTTCTTGCGTAATTAGCGGGCTAAATTTTTTGAAAAATAAGCTTGAAATCTTTACGGGGCTTATATTACAGCCATTATTAACTTGCAATAAACGTATTCGGGTTGAAATACGCGACTATAAGTGCCTGTAAGCCTTGATTTTAAAGGAAAGTTATCGAGTGTAATCATAAATTAGCACGCTAAGTACGAAAGAACCACACAAGTGGAAGGGACACGGTCATGCGATTGCAATCATTGCTTCGCAATTTTATGTTAAATCTTCTATTGAAGTTTTATCCCTAGCTTTTTTGGAACAGCTACAAGCACAAAAGGCATTGTATTTAGCACTTGATGCTGTTTGGTCTTTACTTTTAGATTTATTATACAGAACGCTCAATGTTATTGCTGCCTATGATAATGATACCGCAGGCAAAGAAACTGCAATGACTGTAAATATCTTTGTCCACCTACTTAGTTTTTGCCTTAAGCGGAGAATTAGGGTGTGGCATGATTAGCTCCAAAACAATTAAACTTGAGCGATAGTGATCGCTCAGAACTGCAAGAGTTGGTAAATTGACACAATACAGCGCAACAAATAGTACTACGTGCAAAAATAATTCTTCTAGCGTCAGAGGGGAAAAATAATGGCGAAATTGCTCGAAGATTAGATCCCACATTCCGCACCCCAACTGTCACAAGCGGTAATTACTGACTAAAGTTTCTCAAAAAAAGAATTATATTATACTTTTAATCGAATAAAAACATTTAAGAGAGCGTGAAGAGCATGACATAACACATCTCATTCATTCTCAATTATTAGCAATAAGAAGGAAACAGATTTTCTGTGGTTGTTTATAAGTAAAGCTCTATGGTCACTTGAATTAATCAATGGTTTTACTAATGTATAAGTCGGAAAAAGGCTCCAATTAAACATAGCTATTCAGCGCTATTCTTTATAAGAAAAAATAGCTTAGAAGCCAA
Source organism: Scytonema sp. PMC 1070.18 (assembly GCA_035967975.1). GTDB lineage: Bacteria > Cyanobacteriota > Cyanobacteriia > Cyanobacteriales > Nostocaceae > Scytonema. The sequence goes on along the minus strand of JAWQFQ010000223.1, from coordinate 14,192 downwards.
GAAATTATTAAATAACAGAAAGAATTTAGATAAGAGTTATGTTGTGACTTGATAATAACGGTAACAATCTTCAGGAAGTAACTTCAAAATAAAATCTCGTTCTTGAGTCCAATTGGAAACTTGCATTTCTTGGTTAAAAGAAACGAGATGAATGGATTGAAAACATTGGAATATCCACCTTAAAGTAGGATTATCTATGAATTAAATTTTTTGGAAAGTTTTGATAAGGCTTTAATTGCATCCGCTTCACAAGCAAATTCTTCGGATGCTAACTTCTTTAAATCACTCCGAGCTTTTTCTTCAGCTTTAAGAATTTTTTGAGAAAGTTTTCGTAAATCCGCTTCTTTTCTTTCTTGACTTTGTACAACTAACCATCTCTGCTCTATTCCACCATAGTCACTTGTTCGAGCTACAAATGAGTATCCTTCTAGAGCACTTTCAGTAAATTCTGATTCTGGTAAAGTTGATACTAATAATTGTGCTGATTTTAAGCTCAAAGGGACTCTACATAACCATTTTATCCCTAACATAAGTTGAAGATTAGCTTCTGTATATAGAGCACAATCTGCAACTATTAAACTATCTATTTCTATCTGCTTTTTATATTCAACTGCAATTTCTCCAAAGTACGAAGAATCTACTCTGTTTCCAGATGCAGATTTAAAAAACAATGGTATATCACTGTCACCTGTACATATTAACTCTATTAAAAACTGCTTTAAATCTGGTCGGTGATCTCGTGAATATCCATAGGTAATATTTATTGCTTGTTTTGATTTTATCTGAGAATCTTTTTGACTAGGCTCATCTTCAATTTTTGAATTTTCAAATATCACCTCTGGTAAAGCTGTTTTATACTCTCCATGCACGTGCATTGAGGACGAGTCTAAGTGTGATGTTGTTGTCATTATTTTAAATTTCTTAACCGCATTTAAACTGACTCCTAAAAATATTGTTTCTAGTCCTTTCAGAAACATTTTATCCATGACTCTGCCTAGTTTATCATCATTTAAATATTCTGCTCTTACCCCCTCACCTATTAAATGCTCGCAAGGGATTGACTCAAAAAATTTTGGAAACATATATAAAGGCTGGGACACAAATCCTAATCCATTTAAAATCATCGCTTGAACAACGTGTCCAGCACTTACTTTTTCTCCTACTTCTTCTCCTAAAAAATCATTCATAATTTCTACTATTCCAATTGCATCTACTATCCCTGCTACTATTCCCAAATGGTCTATATTTTTTATTTCCATTTCTTGGATATTAAGCATAATGACAGAATTCTCCTCTACAATTCTGTCTTAATTCTTCTATATTTCTTTTTAAACAACTCAAATTTTTTTATTTCTTTTATTTTCGTGACTTAAAAGGATCTCCCGATAGCTTGAGAATGGAAACATCTCTCGACTTCTTTTTTGAGCTTAATACTATAAATTCTCAATTATCTCATTGCGTTCTACTCTCTCTTAAGTTCTTATGTACTATTTTTGTCACTGTAACCATAAGATGAGCAAGTTGCTTGCAAAATGCTTTCAAAAGTAAATGTTGCGTGGAGTCGTCGGGACAACTGTCACTGGAACGATAACTTGGCAGAAAAGGACAACTTATGATTCCAATCACGTCTTGGACAAATTATGGTTCTAAGAAAAACATTTTAAAAATGAAAAAATAAATACGTTTATAATCTTGTCCATCTCTAGTTTTTTGAACAATTTTCCAAAGCTACTCTAGATGATAGTTTCCAAAAATCTTCAATAGTATGTTTTATAGAACTCATAGACTTATGTATTCGTTTTTGAGATATCTGAGAGTTTGATAACTCTATATCTTCTAATTCTTTCAATTGAAAATATGTAATAATTTGTCTATAAAATCTGATGCTCTCATTTTGCGAAACTTGAGTATTCAAAGCGATTAATAAACCAAGAATTTTTATTAACTCTGATTGTAATGCCAGTTCTGAGTGATATAAATTATACGATTTTCTGTAATATTTTTCTAAATTTCCTAACCATTCTCCACAATGACTACAATACCCAAGACGTGAATTAGGAGCTATGATAGGTAATTTATGATTGCAATGAGGACATTGTGTAATCAGAGGATAATGATGGTGGGAGCAGACTGCAACTGGTTCAAAAGACCAGAGTAATGGCTCGTATATAGGGAGTTTTTTTTGATGCCAATAGCTGTAGCAACTCGGACACCAAGCTTTGCAGTCGCATCTGTTTCTTCAATTCGGCAGTAGCTAATTGTATTTCTTTTTCGGAATGTCCTCTAAATAGAGGATAATATTCGCTAATGCATTCTACCCAAAGTCCTTGAATATAGGCATAGGCAACTCCAGCATTAAATGGGTCGTATCTAACATTAACTAAAGTTTTTTCTACTTGTGGGTCACGAAATATTTGATGCCAATAATATTTGTTATCTATTTTTATTCCTTTCCCTGGTTGAACTAAAGCTTTACCTTTTTTTGTTGTTGGCAAAGTTAGAATACGAAAATTCTCATCATAAGGAATTAGACGACCGTTACGACTACCAAACTGATTAATTCCTGTTGTAAAAACTTCTTGAGGGCTTTGCCCTTGTAATGCTGGATGCTCGGTTGTGTCATAAATAGAGTAAGCCCATTCTGTTAGATACATATATAGCAATCCTAAAGTCCAAACAGACAGATTTTTAGGATTGACAGATTTTGTCATTAATCTGACTTTTTTAGTAATTTGGGTGTTTCCTGCTAAATTATATAAAAACTGTGTATTTGTTGTTCCAAATAATCGTTCACAAACACTACTGAATCGAGGTTTAGCAGGTGGACGTCTTTTCAGAGTACATTCAAATATTGCTAATAATGTTTCAAAGTAAGTACTATAGAATTCCTTCCCATTATCAGTAACAATTATTTGTGGTAATCTTGAATAGCGTTGAACGCAAATTCTTAATGCCATCATGCAACTTCGGTAAGATGGAGGGTCATAACTTACATAAATTGCTAAAATTCTTCTCGTAAATGCATCTACTAATAAAGTTAGCCAAGGTCTTCCTAAAACTTTTCCTGTTTTAGAACATCTCAGTTCAATATCTAACTCTGTATGGTCAAGATGAGCTATATGAAACGGGAAATCACCATGTCGGGGCGTGGATAATTCCAATTCCCAGTAAAATTCTGACATTTCATAGGCTGCACGATTACCTGAACGTTTTTCTACTTGAGAATGTTTTGGGCGTTTTTTAATTTCGTTTATAAAGGTTTTATAACTAGGAATTTGGTCATTGGTAATTCCTGAATTTAAACAACTGTGAATAAATGAAGCATAAACAGATTGTTTAGTTTTTTGCTTTTTACTTTCATATTCTTCCGTAATAAATTTTTCTAAAATTTCTAGAACCTGTGGAGGTAACTTTCGGTTACGATTGCCTTTACGGTTATTTAAGGATATCAATCCAAGATAACCATAGCCGTACTTTTGTTGTGCTTGTCGATAATTATAAAGCCAACGTCTTAAAGACCTTTCTTTTGATATACTCCCTACTGCTTCTCCATCTAAATAAGGTTTTAATAGATTGAAACGACGATTAGCATTAATTAAATCTTCTGTAGAAGCCCGCTTCAATATTTCCATCGCTTGTTCATACATGAGCAAGTGATTCTTTAGGGGATTTATCTGAATTTTTCCAGAATTCACCAAAGCAAAAAATTCAGATATTTTCAATTCGATTGTCTCAAATTCTTTGGCACTCAGCAACAGATAATCCTGACCAACTAAAATAATATTTAAATTAACGCCATCATAAACTACTGACGTACCAGGAATTATATCAACAATAGGCGTAATCATTTGGTCTACATTTTCTGTGTAAATAATCGCCTTCAACGCATTCTCTACCACACGAGATTTAAATACCTGACATTTATTGGCTTCTACTAAAAGGTGTGCAGTTAGATCTACATAGATTTTTTCTGTGGCTATTAAACTATATATAGTGTCAGCATTTACTCCTTTATAATCTAATAACTTGGCTACAGAAATTCCTGGGTGTGCTTCTACTAATGACATAACTATATTACAGTGTTCGTCGAGTTTTATTGACAAATCACTTTTATAGTAATCCTCTAAAAATTCTAGATTTCGTTGTAATGTCCAATTGATTTTTGCGCTAGACCACAGCAGGAAGTCAAACCCGAACTGTTGGGCATATTCTAATCCTGGTGGCGATTGCCATTTATTATTAGTATCACGTTGATAGCGATGAGGGCTTTTTTGTGCTAATTTTTCTAATTCTTGTTCTGTTTTACACTCCACCCAACCTGCACTAGTAGACCTAATTACAAAAAAATCTGGAGTAATTATTACACCTAAATTCCGTCCCGATGCTGAAGTATATTGAATTTTAAAAGGAGGTGGTTGGTCGTAATATTCTAAAACGTCTTCCCTATGTTCCAACTGATAGATAAAAGGAAGTTCGACTTTGTGGGATTCAAATAAAGTAATACAAAGAAAAAGTCAACAACAACAAAATTTAGGAGCTTTTTTGAGAACGTCGTATTAAGTTAAAGTCATGCTGTATGATTTCCTATACAACGTAAAAATGAGACTTTCACTTCAAAAAGGAATTGACCCTTACACAGAACAAACTGTATGGGTGATGTTGGATGAAGACTATCAAGTGGTTGAACCCGTTCAACGGTACATAACCTACCTGACGAGTTCTAAATCTCCCAATACAGTTGAGACATATGCTTACGGACTAAAAGCATGGTGGGAGTTCCTCGCGGATAAGAATCTTGACTGGGTTAACGTTGAGCTTTCTGACCTAGAAGATTTTGCCTACTTTCTGCAAGTGGGAGAACCCAGTAAAGTTATTTCGATGCAACCAGTTCAAGCTAAACGCACACAGAGAAGTATTAACATTGCTATTACCGCCGTCACTAATTTCTATTCATATCATTTAGCGAATAAAACAATAGATGAAAAGCATTTTGACCAATGGGTAGTTACAAGAGGAACCACGAGAAAAGGACTTCTACAAGGAATTACAAAATCCAAGCTAACTCGCCAGAAATTAGTCAAGCTTAAAGAACCTCGTATATTTCCTGGTTGTTTAACGAATGAGCAAATAAAAACCTTGGTCAATAATTGTCATAGATTACGAGACAAACTAATTATATTAATGCTCAATAGCACGGGGATGAGAAAAGGAGAGCTTTTGGGATTATGCCATGAAGATATTGGAGATTTTGATGACCATACAATCCGAGTAGTAGAACGTCAAAATAACTCAAATGGAGCCAGAGTAAAAGGTCAAGAAAGAGTTATTCCTGTGACCAAAGAGTTATTGAGTCTTTACAACGATTACCTAATTTATGAATATCCTGACAAGAACTCGGATTACGTATTTGTCAACATTTGGTCAGGAAATATCGGCGTACCTATGAATTTAAGAGTACTCAATACCATGTTTTCTCGATTGTCAAAAAAGACAGGAATTAAAGTTTACCCGCACTTAATGAGACACTCGTTCGCTACGCGAATGTTGAAAGCAGGCATGAGTGTTGATAGAGTAAAGTATTTGTTAGGGCACACTTCAGTACAAACGACCTTGGATATTTATTCTCACGTAATTGATGATGATGATTTGTTAAAGGTGATTGAGATTGAGGAAGAAAAAAATGAATGAATGTAAGCCATCATCAAATTATAAATTTTTAGCTCATAATCAAGAAGCGAAATTAATTTTAGCTAATCCTCTACTACAAAAAGATGTTTGGCACACAATTGATGATTTAGGACTAATAGTTAACCTACATAGTCAACAACTAACATTAAACTTTGAAAATCTCTTACCCGATTGGCTTAAAATCTTGGTGAAGCTTTATATATTAGAAAAAAGTCGTCAAAACTTAACTGCCCAATATCTTGGTACCAAAGTTAGTCATTTGAAGAAATTTTCCCGATTTTTAGCAGATAAATCAGTTTATACAGCCGAGCAAATTAATTCTCAAATTTTCCAAGAATTTGATGATTATCTGCAGAGTCTTAACTTAGCTAAAAGAACAATTTCATGCCACTATATAACTTTAGGTAACTTTTTTGATGTTTGTCGATTATCAGGATGGTTAGATATTAGTACATATTGGTTTATAGGAAAACGTCTACCAACAAGAGGTCCGAAAAACGATGAGGTTGAATATATTCCTGAAGAAGTTTGGAATCAATTAGAACAGAATCTACATTTTCTTCCAGAACCCATACAAAGAATGGTAATAATTATGAAAACCACAGGAATCAGAGTCGGGGAACTTCTCAACTTACCTCTTGACTGTTTGAGAAAGCGAGGTACACAATGGCGTTTACGTTTTACAACTGAAAAATATAGAACTATTGACGAGATGCCAATTATCTCAGAGTTAGCAATTATTATCAAAGAGCAACAAAAATATATAAGACATCATTTTAACAACGACTATGATAAATTATTTTGTAGTAATCGAGGCAATAGACATGGTTTTATGCCAGCGCCAAGAGTGATGAGTTTAAGTACTTTTAACAAATGGTTGAATAAGTTAGCTTCCGAATCTAAAATTACTTCAAATAATGGTGAAATTTGGCATTTTGCTTCACATCAGTTCCGTCGTACAATTGGTACAGTTCTAACAAATGCAGGCATCAGAGATTTAATTATTCAAAAATATCTTAGACATCGTTCCCCTGATATGCAGCGACATTATAAACATCTTCTCAAACAAGTTTTGAGCAACGAATATGAAGAGTTAATGAAATCAAAAAAGTATGTCGATATATCAGGTCAAGTAGTTTTAGAACATAAACCTCAGAATGCTATTACAGAATTGATGCGCCGTAAGATGTACCAAATTACAACGCAGTATGGTGAGTGTCATCGTCCAGTAATCAAATCGCCTTGTCAAACAGTAAATGCTTGTTGGCGATGTGAACATTGGCGAACTTCGACTGATGATTTACCTGATTTAGTAGAAGATTTAAAGCAAGTAGAATCAGAACTTAAGCTGGCCGAACAATTGGGGATGGTTAAACAAAAACAAGGTTTAGAAATAGATTCTCAGAATTTGTCAGTAAGAATTAAAGGGTTAAATTCAACCAATGCTAGAAATTAATTGGAAGCAAGATTATTGCAAAGATTTCATATGTCCTGCTTGTTCACTTTCCGGTATGAATTTAGCTGGTAAATATAAAAATAAACAACTTTTTCGCTGTCCTAATTGTGGGAAACATGAAAGCCAATTTTATACATTTAAAACTTATGAACTCAAATCAAAAATAAATTGGCGTCGAGATTACAGAGTTGGAGAATTTGCTTGTCCCAACCCGGATTGTCATGCTAGAAGTGTATTTCCTATCGGACGCAACACTAGTAAACAAGAGTTCATCTGTCAAGTTTGTAAAGCTTCTACATTTGAATCGATTGATATCAGTAATAGTAATATAAAATTATTGCTAGCTTACAGGAGGAAGTATGAGTCATTCCAACACTAAAGAAGCTCGAATTAAAACTCTTACTGATGCTCAATTAGCCCGAAAGCAAGAAACATTAGAAAAAGTGAATAAAGCCATTGAACGCTTACAAAAAATTGGGGCGAAAATCAACTTTCAAACTATTGCTAAAGAAGCGAATGTTAGTGTTCCGTATTTATATAAATATCCCGAACTCAAAGCACATATAGCTCAATTACGTAACCAACAATCCTCAATGCCATCAAGCCCAACTGTGCAACCTCCTGTTGCTGCCAAAACTCATTCTCAAGTGATTGAACGCCTAAAAAAACGTATTTACGAATTAGAGAAAGATAATGCGGAACTTAAACGTAAAAATGAAGCATTAGCAGGACAAGTTTATAGAACTCATTCTTTAATTGAGCAAGTTGAACGTCAAAAAGAAATTATAGAGACTTTAGAAAATCGTTTAAAATCAGTCAATCAACCAATAACTGATAGTAAAGTAATTCCCTTGACCCAAAAATCACAAATTGTCAGTGACTGTATATTATATGAACTAGATAAAATCGGAATAACACTCAATAATAATTTAACCAAATTGATTAACGCTGCTACAGAGTTAGATGTTTTAGCCGCTATTGAGTATTATAAATATGAACAAGAGCGAATAAATATTGATAACCCTGGTGGGTGGTTAGCGAGTGCAATCAAGGAACGTTGGAAAAAACCCGACAATTTACAGCACTCCCACTCGCCAGAAAAACTTTCAAAACAACCAGAAAATTTTTCCAGAAACGCCACGCTATTGAATAGAGAGTTTGCATCCCGAGAAGAACTTGTAAATATTAGTACTATATTTGACGGTAAAGCAGATGACTGATAAATTACCTCCACAAAATATTGAAGCAGAATCAAACTTACTTGCTAGTTGCTTATTAGATTCAGATGCTCTAGCCAAAATTGTTGATATTTTGACACCAGAAAAATTCTATGTTTCTGCTCACCAACAAATTTATCGAGCAATTTTAGAATTGTACCGCCAAAATCAACCCACTGATTTATTAACAGTAACTAGCTGGCTTCATGACCATAAGCTGCTAACTAAAGTTGGCGGTAGAAGTCAGCTAAGTAAATTGGTGGATAGAAAAGTTTCGACAGTAAATATAGACCACACAGCACTTTTGGTTTTAGCTCAATACCAACGTCGGCAGCTAATTAAGGTTGGTAACGAAATTCTTGAGTTGGGCTATGATGTGACAAAAGAAATTAAGGAAGTATTAGAACAGTCCGAAAGTAAAATCTTTAATTTAACTTCACTAGCTGCCGATAAATTTAAGCCACAGGTAATAAGTGATTGTCTAATGAGTGTATTGCAAGAGTTCAAACAAGGATATACTCCAGGCTTGACTACTGGTTTAACCGATTTAGATACATTGATTGGAGGATTAAATAAGCAAGATTTAATTGTAATTGCTGCTAGAGCATCAATGGGGAAAACTTGGTTAAGTTGTCATTTGGCTAATTCTATCGCCGTACAACAACTACCGGTGGTTTTCTTTTCTGCTGAAATGTCTAAGTCACAATTAACTAAAAGATTTTTAGCAATGCATTCTGGTATTGATTCTAGTAGACTTATTCGTAATCAAATATACCGAGATGAAATAGATAACTTAAAACAGGCTTTATGTACTTTGCTTAAATTGCCTATTATCATTGACGATACACCTGCACTTTACCTAAATCCCTCAAAAATCTGCTCTGTATTGCGAAGAGTCAAGTCTTCTCAAGGTAATTTAGGTATAGTAGTAATAGACTATATTCAAAAACTTGGTGATAGAAGCGCAGCTAATAGAGCGCAAGTTGTTGGGAAATTTTCTGGTGCATTTAAAGACATTGCGCGCATAATTTGATGTCCCATTTATAGCATTAGCTCAAATTAATAGAGGTGTAGAAAACCAAACGAATAAACGCCCAACAATGGCTGATATTAAAGATTCAGGTGATATTGAGCAAGATATGGATATAGGACTACTTCTTTACCGAGATGATTATTACAATGCTGATACACAAGATATTGGAGTAATGGAAATTAACGTCGCTAAAAATCGGAACGGTGCCACAGGGATTTGTAAAGTCTCATTTTCCCCAAGTGTGGGAACTTTTCGTGATATCGCAGTTTCCTAAGACCGACCAAATCGCTACCTTTTTCCAAAGGCTTAAATCTTGTTATATAAAGTGTTAACAACAATCAATGCCTTGTGTTGCCACCGTTGTATACATTATGTATTACATAACTCAAATTGAATTGTCACACCCATCTTGCGGCTCGGATAACGCCCCGAAACGTTTTTACATCGACTTCCTACGCTCCGAGATGGCATAAAGTTGCGAATTTTTTCAATCTCTTGTCGAGCTTGAGTTGTCAGGCTCTGGTGAAAGCACCATTGGTTGAATTCCTCTTGTGTCATCATGGTTGCACTCCATCATTACACAACACAATCAGAGTAGATTGGCAGACTCTACACTTCTTATATACATCTACCCTGATGTAGATATGATGTAACTTATTTAAAGTTAACCTAACTGGTAAACTGGGAGAGCAGTTCATTTATACATACTGGTAACATTTAGAGTGAGTAAAAGAATTAACGTTACTTTGCCAGATAGTGTCTTAGAGGATTTAGAACTATGGGCTGCATCTCAAGGCCGTTCTACGGCTAATCTTGCTGCTTTTTTGATTGAAATGTCTATCAAATTAGCCAAAAATAGTGGTGAGTTTCCCCACAATTCCTCAGTCGTAACTCGTAAGCCACAGTCATAAATTAGACTATCACTAGAAATGAAAATTGTTTGCCAATTTTTCGATAATCTCTTCTTAACCTGACCGCTACCAACATCACTTGTTTATAATTGCTTTGGAAGTTGGCACTACGTAAAATTCTCCATTCTTAGTTGCTGTCAGCTTTGATATATCTTGCTTTGCGCGGAAGTATTTACAAGTTTTAAAAAACACACTAGCTTCACTGAACAACAGAAAAAATTAGTACTTGCGGAAGCTTTATGATTCCATTCTGCGTCTGCGGACAAATTATGCTTCTTATGTTATGAATCTTTGACAAATTCCCAACGCAATAATCAGGGTTTTAGACCTGAAAATGCATGGTTATTCTTCTAGACCCTGACGAATTTTGGGTATAGTGACAAGTTTCCTTGGTCTAAGGACGAAATATACAGACTCCCAAAATTTACCTTGTGCTAATTTTCGGAAATTGGTTTTGTCTCTACAAGTTATGTTATACCCCTTTCGTTATATATTATACATCCAGTACAAGTCTTTAATGTATCAATAAGCGCAACCAAACTAAGGCATTGAGTCCTATATAAGTTTTTCTAACTTTGTAGACAGTGTTTACAGCGTGAAGTTCAAGCCATATAAGCTTTTTGGTGATTTATATGTTTTCAAGTACATATAAGCAGATGAAGCCACATTATTGATGCACCCTTCTTAACTCTTGATGAGTCGGGAGCGATCGCCCTTGGGCGGCTCCTCTGGAGCATCGTCTACGACGGGCGCTTCGCTGCGCCATTGCCCCAGAAGGCGCGGCGAAGCCGAACGTCTGGGTCGTAAATTGCTAGCTTACCTGAAATCTGTCCCTCTCTAGCCAGTTTTACTGCTTTAGAAAAAAAAGAGGTAAATTATTTGTATTATCTGTGCTATTGCTCATACAATCTAGAGTAAACTTTGTTAATAAACAAGCTAATTCTTAAAGGATACTGTCATGTCAGAAGAAAGCCGCATTGGACTAGCGGAACTAATTGAGCAAGTCAAGCGCGAGTTACTTTCGACAACACAAGATACAGAAGTGCCTCTTTTAAGTGTGGATACTGTAGAACTAGAGCTACAAGTAACAGTACGTAAAGAGGGAAAAGCTGGTTTAAAAGTTTATGTTGTTGAAATGGGTGGAGGAGGAAGCCTAGATGATATCCAAAAAGTAAAAGTTACCTTATCTCCGCTTTTAACTAAAGAAGCACGCCTTGCTATCTACCAAAAGCGTTATCCACAGCGCTGGACAGAGTTAATGAATAAAAGTGTCGAAGCTTTGACTAAAGGTGGCGATGATAATTTAGGTGATGAGTACTGATAAGCTGAAGTTCAAGGAAGCATATAGGTGGAGTTATTAAGGTTATGTCTCTCACCCATAAATAAACGTCACTTCAAAATATCTGCCTACTCAAACGCAGGTGAGGGAGAAACTGAGTCAACATTGCCTTTTTTTGAGAACGATATCGATCTACTTAATACCGTCATTAAAACACTAGATGCTGTTGATTTTTCCTTGACACATTTTAAACAAGAAGAACTGGACTGGATGATAAGGCTTAATCTTCTCAAAGAAGATAGGAGTGCTTTTCATCCAAACTTACTAGCAAATATTGGACACCATCTTTTCCAAGCTCTTTTTCCTGCTGCAAGTCAAGTAGAGAAAATATTGGAACGGGCAATCACTTTATCTGAAGATAGACACACCCAACTGCACATACAGTTTCAGTTCCATGCAAACTCTGAACAGCCTTATAGGCTACTTTATTATCCTTGGGAATTAGTGCATAATGGTCAAAAATTTTTAGCACAGGAGCGTGTTACTTTTTCGCGGTATATTGCTCATCGTAGTACACCACCTAACCTACCACCTGTTGATAAGGTTAATGTACTACTAATCTCGTCGGCAGCTTTTGATTTAGAGAATAAACTCAAGCCGTTCTCTAGTAGTGAACAACAAGCAATACGCAAAGGTATAGACAAAGCCAAGCGAAAAAAATTAGTTTCTCTTACTAAACTTAAAATGGCTAAGTTCAATGAATTACGTGTTTATTTAACTGAGAATCGGGATAATAAAGCTCCTCACGTGATCCATTTTGATGGACATGGTATATATGGAAAGCGTTGTACTTTTGATAAATGCAGAAAAATTAATCCCGGCATCAAAATAGAAAAGTGCAAATGGTGTGGTTCTTCTCTAACTAGTCCTGAAGGATATTTAATTTTCGAGGATGATGAGGGTCAAGCTGATTACGTCAGTGCTAGCAAGTTTGGCGATTTAATACAGCAAACTAGTTTTGGTAATGAAAAGCAACGGGGTGTATTCTTGGTAGTACTTAGCGCTTGCAAATCTGGGATGGCGTTAGCTGGTGATTCAGATTTTAATGGTATTGCTCAAAACTTGATTAGTCGGCAAGTACCCGCAGTCGTGGCAATGCAATATCTTATCAGTATACCTGCTGCGACAGCTTTTGCGGAGCAGTTTTATCGCTCTTTAGGTCAACGAAATCTTTTAGCTACCGCAGTAAGTCATGCTCGTGAGGCAATGGGTTTTGATAGTAATCAATGGTATCGCCCAGTACTCTACTTACGTTGGAAGGATAACGAAGGAGGAACACTTTTTACTGAATCGTCAGCATCCGTCTCATCATATCAAATAGAGCAAGTAATTCAACATTTAGCTAATCAACGAGATTCTGTAACATCTACGGAAGTTTCTGTAGAGTTGAGTAATGCAGTAGATGAAGTAGTAGAATCTGTAATAAAACCAACTCAATTCCTCAATCGAGCAGAAATATGGTTGGAGGATGAAAATTTTAGATGGGAGTTAGCATCTAAACTCGCAAAGAAAACTTTAAAAGTAGAAAATTTAAGAATTTACAAAAGTTCACAAGCTAAAAAGCAAGCAAAAGATCGGTATCAAGTTAATTTGTATAATTGTCTCAATTGGCTTTTAGAGGCATTCCAAACTTGGCAAGCTAAAGAAATAGATAAATTTTACAAAGATTTAAGTGAGTTTCCCTGGCAACTTTATATTGAGGCTCTGAATATTTTTAAGGAGATTGCATCTAAAGATGTTAATGACAGAAATGTAGTTCGTATCATACATTTATATGTTAATATCCTCATAGATAAAATCAATCAATTTAAATAAGTGTATGTACATTTTTTTTAGAATTTCCATCGTTTTTTCCTCCAATGACCTCTAACTAGAGTTCCGTTTCTATAATGTTCTTTAACCCAGGTAGAACCGTCTTTACCGTTAAAACTAACTTGCTGGCTTATTTGCGTTCCTTGGGATAATTGGTTTTGTTTTGAACTTTTTATTTGATGAGAAATAGTTTTTTGAGGAGGTGGGGGCTTTGGTTCAAATTGTTTATTATTAGCTTGATAAGTTTTGAGGCTTTCTATTGCTAATCCTAAGTAGAGTACAGTTTGTTCTACTTCTGAAGACTGCAAACTAATTAATCTAAAACGAATTCTTTCCAAAGTTTCTATAAATTGAGTTAAATAATCTTTTAATGTCATATAAAAAAAATATTTGGATCGATTTATCAATTGATAATTGATTGAATCGAAAAAAAATGATACTTTGTTTATATTTAGATTTCCTAATATTTCATATTAGGAGTGACCATCTGATAAGTCACTACCGCTAACTAGGACAGGATTTTTCCACAAAATTTTCAAATAAAAAGCTAATAAATTTAGTCAATGTCAATTGACTAAAAATCTTAATAATAGACAGATAAATAATAGAAGTAAATTGGAAAGTTATATTTGGGAAACTATCAGATAAATCTTCAATTTTTCAAAATAGACTTTTGATGCTAAAAGAAGATGAACGGCATCTAAATGCATTAGCACTTAGTTATAAAGTATATATT
>JAWQFQ010000222.1:0-15900 GCA_035967975.1 Scytonema sp. PMC 1070.18 | reverse complement strand
TCTGAGCATTGGCAATATGCTTGCAATTCCACGTTAACAGATAATCCATGCCGTGACGGGGCGACAAAAAGAGCTAGAAGGCAGATAGAATAAGACTCATAGCTCTCTGACCCCGTTGATAATACTTGAGCTTATTGGGACTTAATCTCAATAATTCTTGCACCAATTCCGAACAATTGTCTATAAAATTCACTCAGTTTTGACCATATAATCCGATATAAAAACTACTATGTCGTCTTTCGGTACGCCCATACTCTTTAACCCGACCAACATATGTTTGTACCCCTTTTTGTTTAATAATTTGTCCATGTATTGTGGCAGATGTATATGCGTAGGCGAAGCCCGCCGAAGCCATCGCTATCAATAAAATTAGACTAATTAATCGTTTGTTTGAAACGTTGGTATCTTCTAAATTATAGCCCCCACTTTTAAAGTCACGAAACATTTCTTCAATGTCAAATCTTTTTTTATAGGCAGCGATGCGGAAGCCGCCGCTACGCGATCGCTTGCTTTAAAGTTTCTAAATTCCTCAAAATAAACCATCTTTCTTCTGGTGCTACTCCTAAGATTTTACGTTTCCACTTACAGGCGACATTAAAGCTAAAAAAAACTTGAGTTTTTGTCACTTTTACACCTGATAAGAACAAGGAGATACCAGGGGACAATCCCAAATCTTTCATTTCTAGCCAAATGTCTGTTTTAATTTCGACAAAGTGATTCTTTTTAAGACGTAGACAAAAATATACGTTCTTTTCTAGTAGCCAGTTTGCCAGTTTAATTGAGCAAAATTCTCTGTCTCCCGAAACGCAAATTTTATAATTATTAAAAATTGGTAGTACTTGAGATAAAGCTAATATCTGGTCATCAAAATTACTACTTCCCATTTTTGGTAGCAAAGTAAAATAGACAGGAAATGCTCTTTTATCCCACACAACACTAACCACGAACAAATTTACACAAGCCCAATTAGTCCGATCAATTACCACATAAATTAGTAGTTCCAAAGAAAAATATGTTTCTAGCCAGAGCGTAATTACCGGAAACCAAATTTTTTCAATTGTTAGATTTGGTAATGACAAAAATCTCTGTATTTTCTTTCTTCTACTTTCAAATGTAATGGGGATTGGTAGAGCAGTTGCTAGAGCTTCTAAGCTCACTTTCTTAATTGACTGTAGAAGAGTAATTAAAATGTTTAGCAACAGGTATTCAGCCAGACTAAGTTGACTTTTTAAGTGTGTTTGATAGAATAAAGGTATCATTATCAATAAATAAGTCTTATTGACAAAACTAGACCTATTTTTTTTACCATAAATTACTACACACTTTACTTCATAAGCTTTCAAGACTCTTTTGTCGCCCCGTCAGCTCAATTTATCAAACGGATGGTTGAGTTCTCTCAAAAACGTCCAATTGGTACCAACATTGCAAGATATAGCATTTTCATCTCGATATTTGGAATGAGGAAAAGGTTACTATTTTTTGTGGTACGGGCGACACAAGCCGTCAGTAGAAAAGAGGCGAAGACGCCCGCCCCACTAGATGGAGAATACGTTTTTTAGTCAAATTTGTAACAATAGTGAGAAGAAAAATGGCTGACCAAACAAATCAAACACCAAACTTTTATGCACTCCTTATGGGCATTGATTGCTATAGCCCTAACCAACTTCCTGATGGTAGTCCTATTAAAAATCTTAGAGGATGCGTCCGTGATATCAACTATGTGGAAGCTTTTCTTAAAGAAACGTGGAAAATTCCAGAAAATCATATCTTAAAGCTAACCTCTTCTGCCAATGCTTCCAATCCCTCTGAGCCATTAGAACCACCAGAGCAGTTACCTACCTATAAAAACATAGTGGATAAATTTAGACAACTGACAGCAATGGCTAGTAAAGGTGATCTGGTATATATTCACTACTCCGGACATGGTGGGTATGCAAAGACTAGCTACCCAAAAATTAAAGGAGCAAATGGTATTGACGAGACATTGATCCCCACTGATATTGGTAAACCAGAGGGACAGCATCTGCGCGACCTTGAATTGGCAAAACTGTTGCAAGAGATGGTGGATAAAGAGTTGGTGGTGACTCTCGTTCTAGATAGTTGTCATTCTGGAGGAGCAACACGGGGAGATGAGTCTGATGTCCGAGGAATAGGTGTCGTTGATACAACGCCTCGTTCGGAAGCAAGTTTGGTTGCTTCATCTGAGGAATTAACTAAAACCTGGGAATCTCTGAATGATGGTGACACGCGCAGTTTTACATCTGGACGGTTACCGGAATCGAGAGATTACGTTGTGTTAGCAGCTTGTCGTCAAACTGAGCTGGCTCATGAGTATGTTATTAACAAGCAAACTAAGGAGTTCCACGGAGCATTGACCTACTGGTTAATTGATTCTTTGAGACAGTTAACTCCTGAGTTGACGTATAGGGATTTACAAGACCGTATCATTGCTAAGGTAAATAGTTTGTTTCCCCAACAAATGCCTTTGCTAATTGGTGAAGGTAATCGTGTTGTCTTTAGTAGTGACTACACAAATATGCACTATACAGTGCCTGTAAGACAAGTTAATTATGATATGAATCCGCCTCAAATTTACTTAGAAGCAGGTCAAGTGACAGGTTTGCGTAAAGGAGCAGAATTTGCCATTTACAAACTTGGTTCGAGAGAGTTTACACCAGAAAATTGTCTGGCTTTGGCAATAATTAAAAATCTGGGAGCAACGGAATCTTGGTGTGAACTTCAGCCCTTATCAGGTAAAGAAGCAGTGCAACAAGGCGATCGCGCAGTCCTGACTTCAGCCTCTACCAATCTTGTACGGAAAATTCGTTTACTTCATCTAGAAGAGGCGCACTCAGAAGAAGAAAAGGCATTTCAAAATATCAAAGATGTTTTAGGCATTGGCAAAGGATGGATAAAATTAGCAGATGATGAGAATCAAGATAATCAGATAGATGCGGCTGACTATATAATTACTGTTAACAAAGAGGGTGAATATGAGATTTGCGATCGCACGGGAACACCATTTCCTAATCTGCGACCTCCATTAAAGATTAGCGATTCAAATTCAGCTACTCAATTAATAAAACGCTTGGTACATCTTGCTAAATATCACGCCACGGAAGCCCTTGACAACTTTGATAGAAGTAACCCTTTGATGGGCAAATTAGTAGTGGAATGGATGGGCTGGCTCGAAGAAGACGAACACGATTTTGCAGACGAGATTCCATCAAAAGATAGGTTAAGACTACTTGACGATTCTAAGAACCCTACAGTAAAAGAAGGTGACTGGATATTTTTGCGTATCCATAACAACTTTTCCAGGGATCTCAATTTTGCCGTATTAGGTTTAGGAGCAAATTGGGCGATTCAGCAAGCTTATCCACCAGGAGAGGGAAATAAATTTGACACGATTGGTTCTGGACAATCAGTCCCTGTGGCATTCCAAATAACATTACCAGAAGGTTATGAGAAAGGGGCGGATATTGCCAAAGTTTTTGCAACAGTTGGTTCGCCCAATTTTACTTGGTTGGCGTTACCACCTCTTGATGAACCACTTGCTCCAAAATCTCTAAGTCGAGGAGGCGATCCACTCGAAGACTTCTTAGCTGCTATTGACGATGAAAGCCCCACATCACGCCCTTTAAACTCAGTAACGTGCCCTAGTCGAGAATGGACAACAAAACAGCTGAAAGTTAACGTCAAGAAAGCGTAACAAACTCCTGGTTCGTAGTTGCGCTTTAGCGCATGCATCGCAACTATGAACTGAATTCTAGAGATTTCAATTCGTGAGGTGAAGGAAGAAATAATTAACCGCAGATGAACACAGATGAACGCAGATAAAGCAGACTGGGAAATGTTATATTGTCTATCGTTCTTTAGAAAAAATATTTGATTGACTAATGTTTAATTCAACAAATTCTCAATCTAAAATCTACGCATTATTGATAGGTATTGATTGTTATCTACCTAATCAATTATCTGATGGGTCTTCCTACAAAAATTTGAGTGGGTGTGTGCGTGATATTAATTTTGTAGAAGCTTTCTTAAAAAACAGATTTACTGAAGTACAAATTTTTAAGCTAACAGCTTCTAGAATAGAAAATTCTTACCAGCCACAAGAACCACCGGAACAGTTACCAACTTATGAAAATATAGTCACCAAGTTTCAGCAAATTACCGAACTGGCTCAACCTCAAGACCACGTTTACATTCACTACTCCGGTCATGGGGGACGTGCGACAACAATTTATCCGAAACTAAAAGGACACTATGGATTTGATGAAGCCATTGTCCCTACGAATATTGGTGATTCCGAAGCCCGCTATCTGCGTGATTTGGAGTTAGCACAACTCATACAAAACATGGTGGATAAGAAATTATTGGTGACAGTTGTATTGGATAGCTGTCATTCTGGAGGTGCAACACGAGGAGAAGTCAAGGAAACTAATATTCGCGGGTTAAGTAGGAATACTGTTGATACAACATCAAAAAGTCAAGAAAGCTTAGTTCCATTAACTGATGAATTGATTCAATCTTGGCAAGGATTAAGACAACAAAATACTCGCAGCCTCACTGCTACAAGTGGTTGGTTACCTGAACCGAAAGGTTATGTTTTACTGGCTGCTTGTCGGGAAACGGAGTATGCTTATGAGTATGCTTTTGAGAATCAAGAAAGCAACGGTGCTTTAACCTATTGGTTATTAGATTCTCTTCAGAAATTAGGCAATGAAGCCACATATAAAATTCTTCACGATCGCATTCTCGCAAAAGTAAACGCTCAGTTTGCACAACAAACACCTGTACTGCAAGGGGAGGGCTCGCGTATTGTTTTTAGCGGTCAATCTATGTCTTCCCAACCTGTTGTTATTGTCAAAAAAGTCGATTTGGCGAAACAACAAGTTTTGTTGCAAGCAGGTCATGTACATGGTTTGCGTAAAGGTGCAGAGTTTGCTATTTACCAATTAGGTACTATAGATTTCACCGATATTTCAAAGCGTGTAGCCTTAGCAAAAATTATAGAAGTTCGTGCAGATGATTCTTGGGCTACAATTATGCCCATTGTAGGACAAGAAAAATCAGTTACCAGAGATAATAAGGGGACAACTCGAACAGAATTCCCTACAACCTCTAATCCTACACGCTCTGGTTTTTCCAGAAGCCCATCACCGTCACCACAGGACACGCTGCGTCTTTACACTCCTGGAGTTCCATCCAACGAACAGACACAAAACTCTGGTGAAAGAATGATTGAAGAAGGTGCTTCTGCTGTCTTGCTATCTCCTGGTGTGAAGCTGATTCGCAAAGTCCGCCTGTTACCTGCTCAGGAAAATCAGCAACCTTCAGGTGTAGATATTAAAGCAGCACTGCAAGCAGTCAAAATTGCCAAGGCTATAGTACAAGGCAATAATTGGATAGAGTTTTTGTCTTCTGATGAACCGAGTGATGAACCTGTTAGCTATCAAGTGTCTATCAACGAGCAAGGAGAGTATGAAATACTTGATGCAGGTGGACAACCATTTATGAATTTGCAACCTGCATTGAAAGTAGGTAAGTCAATGGCAGCAATGAGTGTAGTCAAACGTTTAATACACTTGTCAAAATACCACGCGACTTTACAGTTAGACAACAATGACCAAAGGTCTCCCTTGACGGGAAAGCTCAAGGTAGAGTTATGTCAAGCCGGAGAAAATCAGGAATTAAAACCTCTCAATGCTCCTGGAAACATATTAATACTAAAAGCTGATGAAGAAGTCATCTTGCATATCCGCAATGCATCTTCTCAAGTACTAAATATTACTGTACTAGAAATGAAACCTGATTGGAGTATCAAACAATTATATCCCATTGGTGCAGGTGCCTTTGAGACTTTAGCTCCTGGAGGGGAGGAGCGTATTCCAGTCCGTATAAGTTTTTCAGAAAATTATACCGAAAGTACTACAGTTCTTAAAGTTTTTGCAACAATTGGTGCAACTAATTTTCACTGGCTGGAGCTACCAGCGTTAGACCAATTCAGCCAAGGGATACAGACAACAAGAGCAAATAGTTTACCACAAGACCCACTCGAAGAATTATTGTCAGCTGTGGCTAGCGAACAACCTCCAGATAGAAATCTTAATACAGCTGCTTATCCTAGTAGGCAATGGACAACGGAACAGTTAACAGTTATCAGTCATAGCAATCCTACTTGATTTTTGAACATCGAAGCTGGAGGTCAATGATGGCGTACTTGATTAATTGTTTGTCCAAAGTCCAATATGAAGCTTAGTTGAATTTTTTTTGTATTAGGATTTATCTGCTTGTAAGTGGGAAAACTAAATCTTGAGAGAAATGTGCTGTAACACCTACTCAAGATTCAACCTACTGTCATGTTAACTCCCCATTCAACAGAAACTGAAATTTCGTTATCATATCAATCATTTCAACGAGAAAACATCGATTTGAAACTGATTGTACAAGGCATTGCATCTCAGATTGGTGAAGCTTTTTTCCGAGCTTGCGTTCATTACTTGGCTGAAGTACTCCAAATTCAGTATGCCTTGATTGCGGAGTTTATTAATCATGAGTCGCCACGAGCTAAAGTTTTAGCCTTTTGGACAGGACAGGACTTTGGTCCAAATTTTGAATACGATCTGGCGGGAACTCCTTGTGGTATTGTTTATCAAGAAGGTCTCCGGATTTACCCTAAGCTTATTCAACAAGCGTTTCCTGACGACCTAGATTTGATTACGTTGAATGCAGAAAGCTATTTAGGAGTTCCGATTTTAGATCCTGAAGGTAAACCTTTAGGGCATATTGCTGGCTTGCATACCAAACCATTAGAACGTAGTTACGAAGAACAAGAATCTATCTTAAAAATCTTTGCGGCTCGCTCAGCAGCAGAAATTGAGCGTCAGCTGGCGGAAAAAGCACTTAAACAACAAAATATTCGCTTGGAACAAACCCTTAAACAGTTACAAACAACTCAAGCACAACTAATTCACGCTGAAAAAATGTCTAGTTTAGGCAATCTTGTTGCAGGTATTGCTCATGAAATTAATAATCCCATTGGATTCATTTATAGCAATATTATCCATACTAAAGAATCTCTCAATATCCTTTTAGAACTGATTGCGGCTTATCAATTAGAATATCCCAATCCCTCTAGCTCACTGCAAGAAAAAATTGCAGAAGCAGACATAGATTTTTTACAAAAAGATGTGTCCAAAATGCTCAAATCTATGCAATCAGGAAGCGACCGCATTCGTGATATTGTTTTGAGTTTACGCAATTTTTCTCGCTTGGATGAATCTGGGAAAAAACTGGTAGACTTACAAGAAGGCATAGAAAATACTTTGCTAATTCTACAACATCGATTACAAGCAAATCAGACATTACCTCAAATCCAGTTGATTAAAGAATATCAACCGATTCCCAAAATCAACTGCTACGCTAGTCAACTTAATCAGGTGTTTATAAATATTTTGAATAATGCAATTGATGCCTTAAGGTCTGAGTCCAATCCGATTTTTCAGCCAACTATTACAATCAGAACAGAGATAGTTTCTCAAGGCGATGCAGTCCAAATTTCAATTATTGATAATGGAATTGGTATAGATAAGGTAACATTGTCTCAAATCTTCGATCCTTTTTTCACTACGAAACCCGTTGGTTCGGGCACTGGTTTAGGACTTTCTATTAGCTATCAAATTGTAGTTGAGCAGCACAATGGAAAGTTAAATTGTATTTCATCTCCAGGAAAAGGAGCAACATTTCAGATTGAAATACCTATTTAAATATTTAACGACGTTTTCTAGCTAGGTTGCCCCTCTCACAAGTGTAGGTTTTTTACATATACATGACTACTAGTGTTAACACCCACGCTCGCCATTTGTCTACTCATGTCTACTGTTTGCAGTGCAATGAGGTAACTGGTTTCAATCTAACAGAGCCTTACTGCATTACATAAGTTACACTGGAAACTAATGAGAGATAACCGCATTTTGGAGTTTCAACCGTGTTAAGTGGCATTAAGCAGCAAGTCGTTGTTGGCAAGGATGGCAAAATTGAGATTCAAACGTCTGAGTTGGCAGAGGGAACTATTGTTGAAGTGATTGTCCTAGTTGAACACAATCGGCTTGAGGCGCATGCTAGTCAATCCACTTTACAAGATACAACCGAGTATTTGCTGTCTACTGAAGCGAATCGTCATCGCTTGATGAGTGCAATTCAAAATATCGAAACAAAGACCAATCTGGTTAGTTTTACACCTGAGGAGTGGAATGAGGAATATAACCTTCGCTCCTGAGGCATTTGAACAGTTCAATGACTGGGCGGCACAAGATCAGAAAATTCATCGCAAGATCATCACTCTGATTAACGATATTCTTCGTCAACCCTTTATTGGGCTTGGCAAACCTGAACCGTTGAAGGGTGAATTGAGCGGATACTGGTCGCGTCGAATTACGGATGAGCATCGTTTAGTGTACAAAGTGACTGAAGCTGAAATTATTGTCTTGAGTTGTCGATTTCACTATGATGACTGAAGCTGTTTGCCTTTAGTTCAAAAGCGATCGCACTCAGTAAAATCGTGGAATTGCGATCACAGGGAATTATGGAATTAGCGAGCGATCGGGTCAAGCTATTAAGCTTAACCCTTGCTAAATTTATGGTGGGTTGAAAGATAAGGCAGAGGTCTGCCATCCTTAGAGGATGTTTGAAAAGTGGTTGGCTGTCATTTCAAGCACTGGTTGATCCCCCCTAGCCCCCCTTAAAAAGGGGGGAAAATCTCTAAAGGTCCCCCTTAAAAAGGGGGATAATGGTGGATGTGAAATGTGTATGCTATTGACGAGAAGACTTTTAAAACATCCTCTTATAAAGTGTCAGCTTATAGCTGTGACATATAATTTGTTAACAGTGACAAATAAATTGTTCATGTACACCCACCCCTGTTTTGTCTGATATCCTTCTTCCGACAGATGCAGCTACTGGCATTAAGCTATCAACTAAATTCACCATATCTTCCAAAGATAGTGCCTGACGTGCATCAGATAAGGATTTCTCTGGTTCTGGGTGACATTCAATAATTAATCCATCAGCCCCACACGCAACAGCTGCTTTGGCGACAGGGGCTACTAGTTCCCGTTTACCGACTGCATGAGAGGGATCTACAATCACTGGCAAGTGAGTTATCTGTTTGAGGGCTGCTACTGCTCCTAAATCGAGTACGTTACGAGTGTAATTATCGAAGCTGCGGATACCTCTTTCGCATAAGACGACATCAGGATTTCCATGACTGAGGATATATTCTGCAGCCATTACGAATTCTTCTATTGTCGCTGCTAAGCCACGTTTGAGGAGTATGGGTTTACCTGCTTGTCCTAAAGCTTTAAGTAGGTCAAAGTTTTGCATATTGCGGCTACCAACTTGAAGCATATCCGTATGGGCGGCGACAACTTCTATTTGGGCGATTGACATAACTTCAGTGACAACTGGGAGATTGTAGTGCGATCGCATTTTTGCCAAAATTTTCAGTCCTTCTTCTCCCATTCCCTGAAAAGCGTAGGGAGAAGTGCGGGGTTTGTAGACACCACCTCGTAAAGCTTGCACGGGTGAGGCTGATAGTTTTTGTGCTACTGTTTCCATCTGTTCGGTGCTTTCAACGGTACAAGGTCCGCCAATAATGACAAGTTCTGTACCGCCGAAGGCGACTGTTTCTGACAAATGAACAATGGTTTGATGCTGAGAATGTGATTTTGCGGCTAATTTGGCGTTATTCATGACTGGATTCTCTTTGTAAGGGGATTTGCAAAAAATAAATTTGACCGATTGTGGGGTGGGCGTCCTCGCCCGCTCTGATCGCTGACTCCTCGCCTGCTCCTGTTGCTGACTACAGATGACGGGGGAGACGTCGGCTCTGGTCGCGGACTACAGATGACGGGGGAGACGTCGGCTCTTGTTGCTGACTACAGATGACGGGGGAGACGCCCGTACCACAAGAGAAAAGAAAGCCCGGACCAAAGCAAAGGTTCCGGGCTTTTACGATTCATTCGCATGACGCTATTTACCCGGAGCTTGTTCTGGGCCAAAAGTAAAAGCTATAAAACCAGGAAGTGAGATAGATCATTTGAAAATAGGGTGTGGAGTGTGGTTTTTAAAAAACAAAAACCGCAGAGTTTGCTCTGCGGTTCACTGGGCGGTTTCCATTAAGAAACTAGACTCACTCCCGGTGAACCGCCTTTTGCCAAAAATAAAAGTAAAGATTAGTGCTAAACATAGGTCTAGGGCTTTGCTTGGAAATAACATTAGACTATACTGTAAGACCATAACAGAGATGATGAGCACAGTCAAGCACCCCACAAGCACCAAATCAAGCTTAAAAATCGCTAGAATTTTGAGAATCACAACTAGTGCAAAAAGGTAAAAGTCAAAACTTAAGTATGCAAAAGACAGAAATTATTATGTATCAGGCTTTTGGTTTGAAACTGACTGGTTAGGTAAGCGATCAGCCAAGAGCGATCAGCCATCGCACTTTTATAAGCTATGGAGATGTTTATAATGGTGTCTGAAACGTTCAGAAAATGCAAGGGAAACAGGTTTCAAAGCTGACTGCTGACGGCTAAAGTGCTGAATGCTTACGTGACTTCTACCACACTGCGCGAGTTTGCGATCGCTATAATTAGATTTACATAACTTTAAATATGTTTTTGGAGTTATGGAGAATCGATCAAGAATATAAAGTTTGAATTAATTTTGCTCTCATTCACTTGCTAGGACGACTCAATTTTGTTATGCCCAGTTCCAAAATCTTAGCTACATCTTTCAACTATCAAGAAGTTTACCCCTGCCCTGTCTGCCGAGTAGGTAAAATTAGTCATATGCCTTTGATGGAGGCTATGTCTTGTGACTTTTGTCAACAAATTTTTACTGTTAATGTAGAACAACAGCAGATCAAAATGCCTTCCAGACAACCTCCTCTCGTTTGGTATTGGAATGGCTTTAATTGGACAGAAGCTCAAATAGAAGGAGTGGAATTTAGTTGGGGTTATGTACTAGCAGCAGCAGCTTTTATACTATTACCTACCGCATTAATTGGGATAGTAGCGTATAATTTTCCACCAAAAACGGGAAGTCCCTTATCTTGGGTGCCTTATATTTGGACAATATTAACATTTATGCTTCATTTGGCAATTATTGTGTGGCTTCTTATCGAAGTTTATCAAATTCCAGTGAGAGCATATTTACGTGCTTTGCAACAACGTTTACTCAATCGTTGAATGGTTGTTTTGTTTCCATTGTTACGGATTAGATTGTTAAGAAAAATTGCATGAATACAAAAAAAAGCAACAAAATATAAATTCGATTTACAAGTCTTTGCAAAAACAACAAAAGTAGATGATTAAGTTGCAATTTATTGTCAAAATTACGATAAAACCATCTCAAAGGATGAAGTTTGAGAAGAAATTGATTTATAAACTTAAGTAAGTAGGTAAATAAGCACAAATGTTCTCTATCTATAACAATCCTAAATCCTTCGTAAAGGCGAGAAACCCGGTAACTTTGAGATACCGGGTTTCTGGAGTTTCGCAATTTTATAAATCAAACAGGATTGCTATATGTAAATAAATCTTGAGATACTGTCTTTTCTACTAACGATTTACAGGCGCAATACAAGAGCGCCCCTACTGACCACGCTCCAGCCCTAACGCTTATGCTTATTCACACCGACTTACCTAGCTTGCCACTGTCAACTTGTAAAATATTAGTGACAAAGTTTTCCGCAATAGGGCTTGCCATAAAAATGACAGAGGTCATTCAAGTTTGAAACGGGTTTTTAGGTGAAAAGATTCACAAGCCAGTAGATTTGACAGATGATTCTGCCGATAAACGGATACATGACTCATAATTAAATTAATTTCCACCGAAAAGTCTTATGAGCGAGCTGGAGCAATATTATAGATTATTGGAATTAGAGCCTGGTGCAACACTTGAAGAAGTGAACCAAGCTTATAAAGATTTGGCTTTTGTCTGGCATCCCGATCGCCTACCAAAAGAGAATACTCGTTTGCAAGAGAAAGCTCAGAAAAAGTTGCAAGAAATTAATGAAGCTCGTGAAAAACTGCGATCGTGTCAAACGAAGTATCATAGAGCACATTATTCGGCGACATATACACAGAAGCAAACATCCCAAAAAACCTATGAACCACCAAAGCCAAATCCAGACTTAAGTGGGAAAGACTACAGCCACGCAAATTTGAAAGGTAAAGACTTATCAGGCAGAAATTTGAGTTACGCCAACTTGAGTGGTGCCAATCTTAGCGATACCTTCATGCATAAAGTGAATCTCAGAGGCGCAGATTTGTCAGAAGCCAATTTATTTCGGGCAAACTTACTGCTATCTGACCTGAGAGACGCGAATTTACGTGATGCAAACTTAATTGGAGCCGACTTAAGTGGAGCAGACCTCCGGGGAGCAAACCTGACCGGAGCGCGTATGTATTCTGGAGACAGACTACTTGTTAAACTAATAGGAGCAAACTTTGTGGGTGCAATTATGCCAGATGGCAGAGTTTATGAGTAAAATACTCTTGACTTTTTACTCCAAACGTGCAGCTAATTAGCTTTCCCCTACACCCTACACCCTACACCCCACACCCCTGTTTTCAAATGAACATTGCAATTATTGGTTGCGGATACGTGGGTTATGCAGTCGCTCAGTATTGGCAGCAAAACGCAGCTTTTACAATCACGGCTACCACGACGACCTCTGAACGGGTTCCTAATTTAAAAGAAGTAGCAGAAAAAGTCATAGTTGTCAAGGGCAATGACCCAGAAGGGCTACAAGCAACCTTACAAAATCAAGATGTTGTCCTCTTGTCTGTCGGTTCAAAGGGCGTTAACACCTATGAAGAAACCTATCTCCACACTGCCAAAACCTTAGTTTCGGTGTTAAAACAATGCCCTACCGTCAAACAACTTATATACACAAGTTCTTGTTCTGTATATGGAGATCAAAACGGCGCGTTAGTAGATGAAGAAACTACTGTTGCGCCCTCTACCTCAAACGGACAAATTCTTAGTGAAACCGAACACTTGCTGCTTCAAGCTTCCAACGAGCAACTCCGTGTTTGTATTCTGCGCTTAGGAGGTATTTATGGTGCGGGTCGGGAACTGGTCAAAATATACAGTCGAATTGCTGGTACAACCCGTCCCGGTGATGGGAACGAACCCGCAAACTGGACTCATAAAGATGATATTGTTGCAGCTATAGAATTTGTACGCGAACATCAATTACAAGGTATATATAATTTAGTTGATGACGCTAATCTCACTAATCGAGAAGTCATAGACCGAGTGTGCGAAACACATAATCTACCCAAAGTTACATGGGATTCTTCCCAACAGAGCAAGCGCCCATATAATGCTAAAGTGTCTAATAAAAAGATAAAAAACGCAGGCTATAAACTCATTCATCCACAGATGATTTTTGAATGATTACTCAAGATAAAACGTCATCTCCCACCCAGTTTTACACTTGGAACAGCTATCGCTGTGCTTACGAAGTTCACAACCCAACGAACTCCCCACCTGAAGGTATCCCCCTACTGTTGATTCATCCTATCGGGGTTGGGTTATCGCGGAACTTTTGGCAAAGATTTTGTAGGGAATGGTACGCCCAAGGTCGCCGTAATCCTATTTACAATCCTGATTTATTGGGATGTGGTGAAAGCGAAATGCCTCATGTGGGTTATACTCCTAATGATTGGGCAAAGCAGTTGCAGCAATTTTTACAAACTGTAGTGCAAAAACCTGTGGTTTTGGTGGTGCAAGGTGCTTTGTTTCCGGTGGCGATAGAACTGGTGCAAGAAGAACCCAATCTTGTTGCTGGACTTGCATTATCTGGTCCCCCTGCATGGGCAATTATGACAAAAGAAACACCAGAATTGCAGGATAAACTCATATGGAATCTTTTGGATTCACTTTTGGGTAATGCTTTTTACCGCTATGCACGAAGGGAAAAGTTTTTGCGCGATTTTTCAGTTCGTCAACTGTTTGACTCGGCTGATGATGTGGATGCTGAGTGGTTGAATACTTTGCAGCAAGGCGCAAACACTCTTGCTAGTCGGTATGCAGTTTTTTCTTTTTTAGCAGGTTTTTGGCGCAAGGATTACAGAAGTGCGATCGCTTCTATTGAACAACCCACACTAGTTGTTGTGGGAGAAACAGCATCAAGTATTGGTCGAGAAGGTAAAAAAGAATCACCAGATGAACGTTTGGTTGATTACCTTGCTTGTCTGCCTCAAGGTCGGGGAATGAAAATTCCTGGTTGCAATGTGTTACCTTATGAATCTACTGCTCAATTTGTTGCGGCGATCGCCCCATTCATTAATGAGTTGACTGAGGGACAGTTTAAACGTCATTCTTAAGATTAAGATGCAGTTTTCAGATGAGCAACTTGCCTCTCAATATCCCGCCAAATCTAAAAGTCACCGAAGAGCAATTCGCACTCCTTGCTGCTGCTAACCGAGACGTACAGCTAGAATTGACAGCCACAGGAGAATTAATTATTGTGCCCCCTACGGGAGGGAATACAGGTAAACACAACATAGATATTGAAGGACAGCTGTGGTTTTGGAACCGCCTTTCCAAACTTGGCGTTGCTTTTAACTCCTCAACAGCTTTCCTACTTTCCAATGGAGCAGAACGTTCTCCTGATGCAGCTTGGGTGACTCAAGACAGATGGGATGCATTAAAACCAGAAGAACAAGATTCCTTTCCACCACTGTGTCCAGATTTTGCCATAGAATTACGTTCCAAAAGCGATAATATGGAACCACTACGCAAAAAAATGCAGGAATATATCGATAATGGTTTGCGTCTGGGTTGGTTAATCGATACAAAAAATAAAAGAGTAGAAATTTATCGGGCTAATCAACCAGTAGAAGTTCTGGAAAATCCAACCAGTTTGTCAGGAGAAGATGTTTTACCTGGGTTTGTTTTAGATTTACAAGTTGTTTTTAGTTAGCTTACGATTCTTTTTAAAAGTGTTGGAGTGTTTTTAGGTAAGGGGTAGACCTAGGTGAAACTACTTTGGTCGAATAATTATGAGGCGTTCATTGCGCTTATATCTGTGATGAGTAGGTGAAGAAATAGAGCCGTGGTGTATAATTTTGTTTCCATCGTTCAGTTTGTTTTCTTGTTCGGTTGTCACCTCTTGAAGTCTCCAATGCGATCCTTTTACAAGTCGTTTTACTCCTTCTGAAGGAACAAATTCAACGCCGGAATTATACTTACCTCCAGTGTTACCGTACAGACAAATGGTGCGGGCATTTCTATTGCTTCCAAAATAGTCGGGTAATTCTCCTGCAATAGTGGCGTGCGTATTATCGTTATTCCCTAAAATCACAACATCACCTGGCTTGATAAGATGTGCTCCCTCTCCAATAGTAGTTTTAGTAAGGGTAAATTTCTGCGAGCCCTCTCCACGCTCGACCCATGAGATAAAGGGATCTGTGTGTGTAAATTCAGGAATGGAGTTATCTACCAGTTGTAATACATTGGCAACTGCTACCATACACCCATAGCCACCATACCCATCCGAAAAATCTCTGTAGAGAGCATCATTTGCAGCTATGGTTGCGAGTCTGTTTGACATATTTGTAGGCTTCTGGGACATAAACCTCTCTTTGCTTAGATGTTGACAATTAATTTAATCGATATATCTTAAAGTTACATATTAGACACTGATATTCGTGAAGCAATACTGAAGAATGCATGAAGTAAATGTAAACGCAGCAGCTCGCAATACTGGTCGGATAAGCGAAAATTAGAAACCCGGTATCTCCAAGATACCGGGTTTCTGGCGCGTTTAAGAGGATGTTTGAAAAGTGGTTGGCTGTAATTTCAAGCACTGGTTGATCCCCC
>JAWQFQ010000221.1:0-15950 GCA_035967975.1 Scytonema sp. PMC 1070.18 | reverse complement strand
CCCTCCCTCCCATACAGGTAGGTTACGTAGATTAATGCAAGCACTTGTAGTGGTAGTAGGACAAACTCACCTTTTAAAAAAGGATCTATTGTCAAAGTAGATACGGTAGTGAAATGTACCAATCCCAATAAAAGGAGTATGACCACGGTTAGATTTTTACGTTTGAGGGCTAGCATAGAAAAAATTAAAATAATGAATGAGTGTATAAAGGTAACTTGTGGGCATCCAGCTCTTAGCTGAATGCTGAATGCTGAGTGCTGATAGCTCACGGTAACTTTTAAAACCAGCCCTGTCTATTGACAAAATAAGTGTCAACAAATTCGTCGTACGATTTATTCAGGTAAATCATCCCTTCAATCAAACCGACAAGTTGCATGATTAACAACGTAAAGCCGTAGGTAAAATAACCGCCTACAAAGGAAATAATCAGGACGATTAAGCCTTCTGGGATGTACCCAAGAATGAATTTATGAATACCAAAACCTCCAAAAATGATGCCACAGTAGCCTGCTAAAAGTTGTTTCGTAGCGTGACTGGGGTTGAGGTTTGCCATGAATCAAGCTCCTTTAGTTTAGTATTGCGTTGTATAGAAAACTTAATATTTTCTGAGAAAGGTATATTTTTATTAAATTAACGAGCGCTGCTGCCACTATTTTCAGTAAAATCTATACCGATAAATAAATATGTCAAAACTGCGTCTCCCTAATTCGTAGGAACGCTAATATCGTAAGCGTTTAGCTGTCAGTACCGCAGCGTCGAGCTTTTATGAGCTAATTAGGTGTTTATAATGGGACAAGGGAACAACTATAAAATGCAAGGGAAACAGGCTCTAAAGCTGACTGCTGAAGGCTGATAGCTGAACTCTTACCTAATATCGGAGATTCCACATCTTCAAGCGTTGCTTGAAACTGCGCTCCTTAATAACCCTTCTATCTTTACTTTAGCTAGAAATTTCGGCAAAGCGATTTTGCGTCAGTTCTTGCCAGAAAATTTTGTCTATAAAAATTAACTGTAATACCCACAAAAACAGCTATACCTATGTACTTTTTACAACAAAAAAGTATCATTTCCGGATATTTTTGAGATTTCTTCCCTGGTAAAAACACTGGTACAGACGCTTTTTACAACACGGCTAAGTATATCAGTCGGAGAAAGAGGCAATTCCCTAAGTGGTTGCTACTAGGCTGTCATGCAAATAAGCAATACACTGGGTCAGCCATTAATCAGACACTACCTCCGGTGTGAAAGCTGTCTTAACCAAAATATTAGATTTAATAATCCCCCTTACAGGGATTCGCTGTTATGTAATTAACATATTGGTTAGCGTAACAGTTACCCTTTACACATTTGCTTCAAACTAGCATTGATTCTCATTAAAAACAAATGGTTAATGGTAAATTTTTGTTACGCTAGCGGTCAAGGGTGAAAACTTCTCAAAAAAGAAAAATTTATTGACTATTGCTGCCTAAAACGAAGAGACTCAGCAAAGTACCACTATTCCATAAACTGTGGAGGAGCATGGGAGCGAGAAGATTGCGCGATCGCGTGTAAACGAACCCCAAAATCATCCCCAAACTGAATAAGGGAAGAATTTCCGACAAGCTCAGGTGAGCTGCTGCGAATAGGAAGCTACTGAGCGCGATTGCGCCCCAAACGGGGACATAACGAGTCAGAGAAGGTAACAAAAAGCCACGAAATAGAACCTCCTCAAATACCGGAGCTGCGATTCCCGCTGTCGAGAAAAATATAGCCAGCGCCACAGTATCTCGGCTTTCTAACGCCAGTTGCAACAAGGGATTACTACCACCTTGTCCTTGCCATAATTGTTGATTAATCAAAGATACAACGACCACGATGGGTAAAGCCACGCA
This sequence comes from Scytonema sp. PMC 1070.18, assembly GCA_035967975.1. Taxonomy (GTDB): domain Bacteria; phylum Cyanobacteriota; class Cyanobacteriia; order Cyanobacteriales; family Nostocaceae; genus Scytonema. The sequence continues at coordinate 14,079 of JAWQFQ010000221.1, read as the reverse complement.
GTAGCCACCTAGCCCCCATAAAAACCATCTACCCTGTAACCGGAAGCGAAACCAGTCATCTGGTAAGGGAAAAAAGCGTTTGATGGATAAATACAGTACTGAGATAGCACCAAATGCCACCATTAGGTAACTGACTAGGACATATAATGCTTGAATTCGGACATTTGAGGCGGGACGTGGGATGGGGAGGATAGATATTACGAGAGGTACAAGAACCTGTCCCATTAAGAAGAAGCCGACGACAAAGACCTGTAAAATTGTTTCCCCATCCCAAGGAGTTGACCAATTGGTATCTGCATTTTGAGCCAAAATAGCAGTTTTTCCTCGAAAAATCCGTTGAGCCACCAAAAAAAGTAGTATTCCCAAGCCAAGAAAAGCCACCACTGCGGGAAAGGTACCAATAAAGGCTAATTTCACTAGAGCTTGTTCAGCAATTTCTTGTTGAGACGCTTCGAGATTTTCTAAAGCCTCTTGGCGTTGCTGGAGGTCGTATAGCTGACTGAGAGCGACATAGCGAAACCAACCATTTAAGTTCGTTTGTATCACCTGTTCAGCATTTGGCAAAAGACGTGGGGGATCGCTTGCAACTCCCACTAACACAGAAGCAGCTTTTTGTATTTCTTCATCAGCATTGGAACGTTGTTGTAATTCTCTCCAGGTTTGCAAAGCCGCTTCCACCTTATCCTGCTCTGCTTGCAAAAGTCCCAACCGCAAGTCTAATTCAGCAATTAATTTTTGTGTTTGATTGATTGACTTTTGCAACTGTTGCTGCTGTACCTCGCGAGAGGTGTTGGTAGCAGGGGGGTATTCTGGCTGTGGTTGAGGTGTTGTAGGAGTCGTATTAGGTTGAGACTGGAGTTTTGCAAGTTGCTTTTCAGCTTTTTCGAGATTAGTTTGAGCCGTTTTCCGAGCTTCCTGATACTCCTGTGTAGCGCTTTCAAGGGGTTTAGCTCCCAGTATTGCGTCTTCAAGTGCTTTGAAGTTTTCTTGCTTGCTCTCAGGGATTTCCCAAGAAGAAGCTTGGAGGACGATATTTGTTTGATAAAGTTCCAATCGGCTCTGGAACTGAGGTTCTCGCCAACTACTGATTAAAGAGGAACCGACAAACAATACTGTAATCAGCGTCAGAATGATTAAAACTACCCGCTTGAGCGTCATTTTTTTTCCCTTGTCTAAGCAACATGAGAGGTACACCCCTTGGGAATTATACTTTGAGTGGTCAGCTATCAGCTATCAGCTATCAGCCAATAGCAGCACAAATATGAATGATAAGCACAAAGATGTTAGCGATCGCTCTGACTAAAGTTAAAAATGCACCTATCGCAGTTTTTCCTTTACCCAACTACGAAATGACTTCAGCAAAGCAATTTCCCCTACAGTTTTACTTTGCTCAATAAACCTGTTAAATTCATCTACTGACACAATCGGAAAGGCAATGCTTACTTCTCTTTGAACATATTGCCCTTCTATAAGTTGGTAAAATATCAGGGCTTTCCCATTGTATCTCCACAGTTCTAGTATACCAAGTGCTGAATAAATTCTAAATTTATCAATTGAACTGCTGGTAATATCAATCTCAATTGCTAAGTCCGGTGGTGGGTCTGTTTCTAAATTGAGTTTTTGCTTACCTCTCACAGCAGGTTCATTTTGGATGTAGTAACAGTTATCTGGTTCTACTCCCTGTTTTGTCAATCGTCGTTTCAGTGTTGTAGAACCCGCACTTTTGATTTCAATTTCTAATTCTTCAGCGAGAGTAATGATAAGACGGTCAAATTGAATTTTGGGATTTTCGTGTTCAAAAAGAGGGGTCATAATTTCTAAAGTCCCACAGTCATAAGCAAAACGAGAACCCCTATCTTCACCTGTTTCTTTCAGTAAGGCTTCAAATGTCTCCCAGCTAATGTTATGCAGTACGGTTCTTTGTTCTGCAGGATTAGAGGTAGCAATCATGGTTGGTTACTTCCAAACATCATCCAAATATGTAAATTGTATCAGTGTCAAGCATAGTTTGTAATTTGTTACTGGTTTGTAGTTGTGGTGCATGCGTTCGCGGAGCGTCCCGGAGGGAAGACAGCGCTACTACGAACCTTTTACTTTTCGTTATATTGCGAAACTCTAGAAACCCGGTATCTCAAAGATACCGGGTTTCTTGCTTTTACAAATGATGTGTGGATTATTATGTTTTCTTTTTAACTTAAAAAACCGCCGAAGAAGTCTAAAGTTTCTTTCAACGCTTTGACAAAAATATCGATTTCTTCACGGGTATTGTAAAAAGATAGACTCGCCCTTGCTGTCGCTGGAATACCTAGGTAGCGGTGTAATGGTTGGGTGCAGTGGTGTCCGGAACGAATAGCAATTCCTTCTTGATCTAATAATGTAGAAATGTCATTGGCGTGGATTTCTCCGGCTGTGAAAGCAGCAAGTGCAGCTCTACCTAGACTTGCTACTTTAGGTTTGGGTCCGTAGATGCGAATTTCAGGAATTTGTTCTAACTTTTCAAATAGATAGCCAGTTAATTCTGATTCGTAAGTATAGATTTTATCCATACCAATTTGACTGAGGTAATCCACTGCTGCACCGAGAGCAATGGTTTCTGCTATTGCTGGTGTACCTGCTTCAAATTTGTGTGGTAAATCCGCGTAGGTAGAATGGTCTAAAAAGACATCCGCAATCATCTCACCACCACCTAAAAAGGGAGGCATTTCTCTCAACAAATCTAGTTTGCCATACAAGAAGCCAATCCCTGTTGGAGCACACATTTTATGTCCAGAAGCGACTAACCAATCGCAGTCGATTTCCTGCACGTTAATAGGCATATGGGGAACACTTTGGCAAGCATCAATTAATACTTTTGCTCCATTTTTGTGAGCGATCGCACAGACTTCTTTGACTGGATTAATACAACCCAAAGTGTTAGAAACATGGACGACAGACACCAATTTTGTTTTGTCAGAAACCAGTTGTTTAAATTGTTCCAAATCAAAAGTTTCCTGTGGTGTCAGTTCCACAAACTTCAGTACCGCACCCGTTTTTCGTGCAACAAAATGCCAAGGAACCAAGTTACTATGGTGTTCCATCACCGAGAGAATAATCTCATCTCCCTGTTGCAAATTGTGCATTCCCCAACTGTAAGCAACCAAATTAATTGCTTCAGAAGCATTGCGGGTAAACACAATTTCTTGACGAGATGCAGCATTCACAAACGCAGCAACTTTATCTCGCGTCACTTCATACGCTTCAGTAGCTTTAGCGCTGAGAGCGTGTACGCCGCGATGGACATTAGAATTGTACTGCTCGTAGTAGTCTCTCAAAGTATTGAGTACGAGCAAAGGTTTTTGTGAAGTAGCGGCGTTATCAAAGTAAATTAAGGGTTTACCATTGACTTCCTGATGTAATATCGGAAAATCATCACGCACTCTCTTAGCAAGGGTTCTTTCTTGAGTAAAAGTCATGGAATTGTTAGTTGTTAGTGGATAGTTGTTAGTGGATAGTTGTTAGTGGTTAGTGGATAGTTGATAGTTGATACTTGATAGTGGTTAGTGGATAGTGGATAGTGGATAGTGGATAGTGGTTAGTGGTTAGTGGTTAGTGGTTAGTTGGTGCCATGTACTTTTATACAACAGAATGTAGAAAAATTTCTTTCTCCTTCACCCTATTTTTAAGTTGATTACCACTAACAACTAACAACTAACAACTAACTACTAACTACTAACCACTAACCATTTGTGTAAGCATTTGTCGCAAAGAAGGAACAGGTATTTCGTTGATGATTTCAGCTGCAAAAGCGTTAATAAGTAAGAAGCGAGCATCATTCGCATCAATACCTCGACTTTGCAGGTAGAAAATTTCATCATCTTCTAACTGGCTAACGGTAGCACCGTGAGCGCATTTAACATTATCAGCAGTAATTTCCAATTGCGGCTTGGTATCAACCTTAGCTTTAGGTGATAGCAATAAATTCCGATTCAACTGAGAAGCATCTGTCAATTGTGCGGGTTTAGGAACAAAAATTTTCCCATTAAACACAGCATGAGCACGACCATCGACAATACACTTATGCAATTGTCTAGTTGTACTGTGAGGATAATTCAGAGCGATCGCACTGTGAGTATCCGCCAACTGACTTCCCCCAATCATCGTCAAACCATTAAGAATCGTTTCCGTTTGCTCCCCAGTTTGCAAAATCTCTAAATTATGACGAGACAGTTGAGCCCCAAAAGCGATCGCATGACAAGTATACCGACTGTAACGGGCTTGAGACACAGCCGTCTTCCCGATATGAAAAGCCTGTAGACCTTCCCGCTCAATCCTAGTATGATTAACCTGAGCATTTTCACCCACCCAGATTTCCGCAACCGCATTAGTAAAGTAAACCCTCTCTGAGTCCTCTGAGCCTCTGCGGTTTATAAATTCCTCAATCAAAGACACACTACTACCCGTAGAAGCCACCACCAAACAGCGTGGAAGAGAAATCGTCGGAGTTTCCCCAGCAGCAACAAACACCAAATGAATCGGTGATTCCACTACTACATTTTTTGGCACCAATACCACCGCAGCATCAGTCATTCCACTCGTATTCAGAGCGGTAAACAGCTCATGCGCCCCCTCGGTTTGAGCCAAATACTGCTGCACACGCCGATGGTAATCTTCCGGCAAATGTGTTAAATTAGTAACTACAACACCCTCAGGCAATCCAGCAACAGAAGATAATTCAGGAGCATAAACCCCATTCACAAACACTAACCGACTGTTAGCAGCCTCTGATAAGAGAGTGATATCCTCTAAGGCGATCGCAGACGGCTGAGTGCTGACAGCTTGAAAATGAACTTTCCGTAAAGAAGACAAATCCGTAAACCGCCATTCTTCATCACGGGTAGTAGGGAGAATAGACTTACGTACCCAAAGAGCAGCGCGTTGACGCGATTCCTGCAACCAAGTTGCTGTATTCGCGCCAATATTATTATGTGTAACCCGATCTAACAACTCAATCAGATAAGCATCTCTATCCAACACAGCAGACGCCAAATCCACTGAACTTGAGTTAGGAACCGGACTAGGAGAAACCAAAATACTCATTACACACTCACCTCAGCCGCATACTCTTCCAACACCCAGTCATAGCCACGAGATTCCAACTCTAGGGCTAATTCCTTACCACCACTGGTAATAATTCGTCCCTGAGCCATGACATGAACGTAGTCAGGCACAATGTAATTGAGCAACCGCTGGTAGTGAGTAATCATAATTGTGGCATTTTCAGGGCTAGTGAGTTGATTCACTCCATTCGCCACAATTTTGAGCGCATCAATGTCCAAACCAGAATCAGTTTCATCCAAAATTGCTAATTTCGGTTCCAAAAGCGCCATTTGTAAAATTTCATTGCGCTTCTTTTCACCCCCAGAAAAACCTTCATTCACACTCCGGTTGAGGAAAGTAGACTTCATCTTCACCACTTCCAGCTTTTCCTCGACCAAATCATCAAAATCAAAAGCATCCAATTCCTCTAAACCTTGTGCTTTGCGACGGGAATTGAAAGCCACTCGTAAGAAATCCAAATTAGAAACACCAGGAATTTCTAAAGGATACTGAAACGCCAAGAATATTCCAGTTCTAGCCCGTTCCTCCGGTTCCATCTCCAGCAAATTTTGTCCCTGGAAAATCACCTCACCACCAGTCACTTCATAAGCGGGATGTCCGGCTAAAACCTTGGAGAAAGTACTCTTACCAGAACCATTCGGTCCCATAATCGCATGGATTTCACCTAAGCGAACCTCTAGATTCAAACCTTTGAGAATTTGATTTCCATCAATCTCAGCTGTCAAATCTTTCACTGACAGCAGCACTTCACTATTTTCGATAATCATGCTTGTTCCTTCTCTCTTCTCTTACTTTCTTCGCGCTCTTTGTGTCTTCGTGGTTATATAATTCTTTGAACCGCAAAGACGCGAAGAACACGAAGGGAATTAACCAACGCTACCTTCTAGTTTCAGACTTAACAGCTTATCGGCTTCCACGGCGAACTCCATTGGGAGTTGGTTAAAGACTTCCTTACAGAAACCACTGACCATCATAGAAATCGCGTCTTCTGTGGAAATTCCTCGCTGTGCGAAGTAGAAGAGTTGGTCTTCGCCAATCTTAGATGTGGAAGCTTCGTGCTCCACTTTTGCTGTATTATTTTGTACTTGGATGTAGGGGAAAGTATTGGCATGAGCATTATCCCCAATGAGCATGGAGTCGCACTGGGAATAGTTTCGCGCTCCTTGCGCCTTCGGGTTGACTTTCACTAAACCACGATAGCTGTTGCTAGAGTTACCTGCGGAAATCCCTTTGGAGATGATGGTGCTGCGGGTGTTCTTACCCACGTGAATCATCTTGGTACCAGTATCAGCTTGCTGCATATTATTCGTCAGAGCGACTGAGTAAAACTCACCAACGGAGTTATCACCCACTAAAACGCAGCTAGGATATTTCCAGGTGATAGCGGAACCGGTTTCTACCTGAGTCCAGGAAATTTTGGAATTGATACCTTGACACAAACCGCGTTTGGTAACGAAATTGTAGATACCGCCTTTACCGTTTGTGTCGCCAGCGTACCAATTCTGGACTGTGGAGTATTTAATCTCGGCGTTGTCAAGGGCGACGAGTTCCACGACAGCGGCGTGGAGTTGGTTGCTGTCGTACATTGGTGCGGTACAGCCTTCTAAGTAAGAAACATAGCTGTTTTCTTCAGCAACAATCAGTGTCCGCTCGAACTGTCCTGTTTCACCGTTATTGATACGGAAGTAGGTGGACAGTTCCATGGGGCATTTTACGCCTTTAGGTATATAGACAAAGGAACCATCGCTAAATACAGCAGAGTTCAAAGCTGCAAAGTAGTTATCTGCGACGGGTACAACACTACCCAGGTATTTTTTCACCAATTCTGGGTGTTCCCGCAATGCTTCTGAAATGGAACAGAAGATAACGCCTTCTTTGGCGAGCTTTTCTTTGAATGTTGTAGCGACGGAGACGCTATCGAAAATCGCATCAACGGCGACATTAGCCAATCGCTTCTGTTCTGACAGGGGGATACCCAGCTTTTCAAAGGTTTCTAACAATGTGGGATCGACTTCTTCTAAGCTATTCAGCTTTTGGTTCTTTTTCTTCGGCGCTGAATAGTAGATGATATTTTGGTAATCAATCTTAGGGTACTTGACATTAGGCCAAGTTGGTTCTGTCATTTTTTGCCACTGGCGAAAAGCCTTGAGACGAAAATCCAGCATAAACTCTGGCTCGTTCTTCTTGGCGGAGATGAGACGGATGATGTTCTCGTCTAGTCCACGGGGAATGGTATCGGCTTCTATATCAGTGACAAAGCCGTATTTGTAGGGCTGGTTGACTAAGGTTTTGACAGTGGCACTCATCAGTCGTGTTCTCTCTATAATCTCTTTAAGGACGAAGACGGGATTTTAGGAGTCAAATTCCCATCTTTAGTTACCGAGTTGTTACGCGGCTGCTACAATATCTACTATGAAGACTAAAACAACATACTTGTTGTTTAACATATCTTCATTTTACGACAGATAAACAACATTGTTGTTGTCAAAGTAAAATTTGGTGAAAAATTTTTTTTTGGGACGACGATGGCGACTACCCAGCAGTCCTCAACAAAACAAGATATCCTCGAATATCTCCTAAAACACTCACAGGCTAAGGCTTTTGAACTAGCCGAGGCTTTAGATATTAGCCCCCAAGCGATTCGTCGTCATCTCAAGGATTTGGAGGCGGAACAATTGATTGAGCTCTCGTCATCAGTATCGGGAGCAATGGGGCGTCCACAGCATATCTATCAACTAACCCGTCAGGGAAGAGAACGCCTGAACATAAAAGTCAGCGAACGCCTTGGCGATAGTTATGGTAAATTTGCCGTTTCTCTATTGGATACATTAGCAGAAACGGTTGGACGCGACCAATTCAGTTCCATTTTGAAAAAACAATGGGAACGAAAGGCTCAAGACTATCGAGAACGGTTGGGTGATGCTTCCCTATCCGAAAGGGTAGCAGCTTTAGTAGAACTCAGAAAGGCTGAGGGTTTTATGGCTGAATATTACCCCGTTGAATCGAGCGAGTCATCAGAGGAAAGGTTTATCCTAACTGAGCATAATTGCGCGATTTCTAATGTTGCAGAGTCTTTTCCAAGTGTGTGTGGTCATGAATTAGAAATGTTTTCTGCTGTTTTACCAGATTGTACAGTCGAACGCACTCACTGGATTATCAATGGCGAACATCGCTGTGGATATCTAGTTCAAGCAAGAAAATAAGTTTCCTTTTACTTCCCATTTCATTTGTTTCCCCAACTTGAGGGGACTTTCCACTTAGTTTAGGACATGAATCGTGGGTAATTGGTTAAGGGATTACATTGCGATCTACCGCTTATGAATTCTAAGCAGTTTTGATATTGGGTAACATTATTATTATGGATTTATCACCACAGCAATCGACACCACAGTTTTTAACATCAGAAGAATCCGCAAAAGTAGATGCAGCTTTGCTTTCTAATCCAGAGAAATTTCTAACTAGATTGACTATCTCATCTTTGAGGTTATTGAAGCACATTGCTCAGGAATACGGAGTCGCCATAGAGGATTTGACAACACAGCAGGTGATTGCTTGGTTTGAAAAAGATGGGAAAATTCGTCGAGAACAAGGCGCAGAAGCAGCGTATCTGAAATGGTAAATAAGTAATAGGCAATGGGCAATAGGCAATGGGCAATAGGTAATAGGTAATAGGCAATAGGTAATAGGTAATAGGTAATAGGTAATAGGCAATGGGCAATAGGCAATAGGTAATAGGTAATAGGTAATAGGTAATAGGCAATAGGTAATACTATAAGGGATAAGCAAAAATTAGAAACCCGGTTTCTTTGAGAAACCGGGTTTCTGGGAACTTAAAGAATAATTTCACAGTATAATACCCCCAGCGTCAGCTAGGGGTCAAATAATTACGCATTATATTGACGGGGACTGCGGGTTCCAGCAGCGGCTCCAATCATCGAAGCAATTAACCCTAGCAGAGAGCCGAATACAAACCACCATAATGCTCTCCGAAAATTCTCTGCAATTGCTTGAGCTTCTTGAGCACTCACGTTGGGTACATTTTGAGGAACAGGATTCGCTACACCACCCTGCTGTACCTGATTAATGACTTCTCCTGCATTGGAAGCAGCGATCCCGAAAGCACCGGAGACTCCACTCGCTAATAGCCAAGAACTGAACGCCAAAGTTGTAGCCCAAAGAATTGCTCCATTGAGAAGCGCTGTACTGCGGTTCATGGGACCACAAGCACGAGCCATGACCCAACCACCAGTAAATAACGAAATTAACAAACCAATGGTTGACCAAATTCCAACATTACCTGCAACATTAGATGCGATCGATCTCGGAGCACCTGAAGCTTCTATAGTACCAGCTCCAATAGCAGCAAATATCGAACTCAAAATCAATTGCGTTGCTAAAGCAATTAATAAACCAGCAATAATAGGACCCCAGCGGACTCGGTCATGGTAATCAGCTACTCGAGCGACTACAGCAGGCTCATTTATAACTTCGTCACCAACTCGATTTGTATATGACATAACCTATGTTTCCTTACTACTTTAGTAAGTTTTTTCTTTCAACTTCCTACTAATGAGTAAAATTAAATTGCTTTTTGGGATTTTAAATATCTATCAATAGAAAGAATTTTTGTGTCTATCTTAAGTTATATAATTAGTCTGGTTTTTCTCTATATTTATTTTAATTTATATGAATTTGTGAGAACTTAGGACATTGTGGTTTTTATAAAAAATTTAACAAAATTAAACTTGAAGTATCAGCTTTTCTTCCTATTTTTTATCCAGATTTAATCATGGTCAATTTTGATATCAATAATCATTATTTTAACAGATTTGCCCTGAATTAAAATTCGGGCTAAGAGCTTAAACCCGTTAAAACGGGTTGAAAGCTAAGGAGTGTAAGCGGTACTACAGCGGATTAGGGACTTCCAAATCAAAAAGCAGACTATATTTCTTGTGGTACGGGCGTCTCGCCCGTCAAGAACAGGGATCTGGCTCACTCCTGTCCTCCAGAAACCCGTATTCTTTAAGAAACCGGGTTTCTAATTTTTGCTTATCTGAGTATTGGTGAGGACGCCCACTCCACAAGATGGTTAATTTATTTCTTGGAAGTCCCTAAGTGAGAATGAGAAAATGGGTTTCTCCGAACTTCAACGATGCATGCGCTAAAGCGCTACTACGAGCCTTTACTTATTGACTTAGTCTTATTGCTGTTCCAGTGGCGGTAATGAGTAAGAGGACACCTGACTGATCTACGTTGATTGTACCAGTATCAATTTCAATGCCAATAACAGCATCTGCTCCTAAACGCTGTGCTCGTCGCGACAGCTCGTCTAAGGCTTTGCGTTGACCTTCCTCAAATAGGCGTTCGTAGCTTCCGGTGCGTCCACCAATGATATCCCGAATACCCGCAAAGAAATCTCGCAGGAAATTGCTACCGTATACGACTTCCGCTGTCACAATACCTAGGTAGGACTGGACGATCGCCCCTTGGACGACATCGGTTGTAGTCAAAATCATATATTGGACCCTAACATTACTATCAGTTCATTTCCATTGTGAATGAATAACAAGGCTGCTTTTGGTTTATGGAAGCTTCCTGAAGGGGTCAAGGTTTGTTCGTATACAGGATAAAGTACACATAATGTAGGACAATAAGCAATGTCTGTCCGTTAAGTATGTATCAGATACTAGCACTGCTTAGACATGAAACTAGGCGCTATGGAAAAATGGTATCGACTCTATTATGTTGCTTGTTAATTGAGAAAGTATCAATTAAACATTAGATTTATGATAATTTCACGGAGTTGAAAGCAATTTTTCATAAATCTTGTACAAAAGCCAACAAATGGAGTTTGCAAAAGCAGATATTTTTGTTTTAATGGACATGCAATCAAGGAATCTTTAAAAAAGTTGCAAAAAGTTTCAGGTAAATTACTGTGTACAAACTACCATCTTTTATAGTAAGTCTTTTCCTCATCGGAAGCATTACAGCAACGATGCCTTTGATGGCTCATGCTCAGAACTCATCGAAATCACAGAGTAGTCAGGAATTAAAGGAACTGCTTGATGAAGGAAAACAGTTAGTAGATAGGGGCGATTTCAATGGTGCGATCGCTATCTATCAAAGAGCTGCTGTTCTGGAACCGAAAAATGCTACAATTTATGCGGGAATTGGCTTTTTGTACGCTCAACAAGGGAATTTCTCCGCCGCTCTATCCTCTTACCGTCGAGCGGTTGCTCTTAACCCTAATAATAGTGATTATCAATATGCTTTGGGTTATGTCAGTGGTAATCTCGGAGATAACAAAACGGCAAAAGAAGCTTACCGTCGAGCGATACAGAGCAACCGCGCTAATGTCAATGCTTATATAGGTTTAGCAACAATTCTTCTTCGATTGGGAGAATATGAAAATGCTAAATGGGCGTACGATCAAGCAGTTAACCTCGATCCCAAAAACCCTCAAGTTTACGAATTGCGGGGTAATATCTTAATGAAGCAAGGGAAAGCAAAAGATGCGATCGCCGTGTTCAAACAAGCGCGTGAGTTATACGAACGCCAGGGGAAGGTTGACAGCGTAGCAAGGGTAGAAGAAATGCTGCGAAGCTTGGGAGTGTAATCAGTTAACAGTTAGTCCAACTTGCGTCCGGTAAGCTCGACAAAAATATCTTCCAAATTAGAGGGTCGCACCATCATCCCAGTTTTATCTCTTTGTTCATTCAGGTAACCATTTGCATCTGCTAAAGTTGGGAAAAACAGATATTCCCAACGGTCTTCCACTTGCTTCATCACCAAACCTTCACCATAGGTAGAACGTAGTTCCTGCAGAGTGCCTAAAGATATTAGCTTACCACTGTCCATTATGCCGATACGATTACACAAATACTCAACTTCATCCATATAGTGAGTTGTCAGCAGCATAGTCATACCCTGCTTGTTCAAATCCTGAATAATTTCCCACAGTCGCCGTCTTGTTTGGGGGTCAAGTCCCACAGTAGGCTCATCAAGAAACAGTATTCGCGGTTGATGTAATAAAGCTCTTGCGATTTGCAATCGACGCTTCATACCTCCAGACAAGGTTTTTACCAAATCATTGCGTCTGTTTGCTAGTTCAACATACTCTAGCCACTGATGAATCAATCGTTGTCTTTGGGGATTAGGAATGTGGTGCAGCCTTCCATGCAGTTCCATATTTTCCCATACAGTTAAATCGCCATCCACACTAATTTGTTGTAGTACGACACCAATACATTGCTTTGCGAGGATGGGTTGGCTCACCACATCATAACCACAAACCTCAATCCTTCCTTGGGTTGGTTTCGTAAGAGTCGTCAGCATCCGAATTGTGGTGGATTTACCCGCACCATTAGGACCTAGTAGACCAAACATTTCTCCTGACTCAATAGCAAAAGAAAGGTCATTGACTACAGGAGCGTTATTGTATATTTTATGAACTTTTTCTAGAGAAACAGCAGCTGTCATGATTAAAAGGAGTCCAGAAAAAACAAATTCCCATGACCAAGGTTAGCAGGTCATGGGGATGTATGGTTTTTTTGGCACAAGCATGAAAAACGGTATCAAATTTACTTGAATTAACAGATGTAAGCCTATAAAATAGCGCTTAGCGAAAAAAAGAATAAGAAAAGCACGTTTGGGAAATCCCCGCACTGACTTTAGTTGCAGCAGAGTGCTGTCAGCCTGTGTTAACTGCTCTTTTTTGGGAGCTGTTGTATAGGCTGAGGTGGTTCGAGTAATTTTAGTCGATTTGTGTAAGGGGTAGAGTCTACCTTGGCAATAAGTTCCTGTAGGCGATCGCTCTTTACTCCAGCTTCGTTGCGTTTAGTCATTTTATTTGCTCCTTGGTTAGCAGAACACCCGATATATAAAGTGCAAACTTCCATTCTACATGAAAATGCAGAATGTTTTAAAATCTTTAGATAGATATTGAAGTTCGTCTACTTAAAGATGTATCACCTTTTGGCTGTTTAGGGATGGTATTCCCGATACTTTTTCATGGAAATTTTCAAAAAAAAGGCGAGAAATGGGGTTTACACGTAAATTCGACCAAAAGAGCATAACAAAAAGACCGTGAAACCTCTACCGTGGAGATAGTACAAAGTCAGATTTACGTAAGGCTGAGGCTCCTTTGTCGCTAGTAGCAAAGTCGAGAAAGGCTTGTACAGCTTTAGATGAGTTCTTTTTCCAGATAAGACCTATGGGGCGTACCATTGGATATCTACCAGAATCTACATTCTTAGGAGTCGCGTTCATACCATTGAGGCTAAGTCGATTGACTGGAAGTTGATTGGACTTAGCATAAGCTGAGGAGAAAGTGCCAATACTATATATTACATTTTGTAACGCTGCCATCAAATCTTCTTCTTCCTTGAGAATGATTGCAGTGGGAGGGTTTTTCAAATCTTTCCCTAAATAATACTTTCGCAAAAGACCTTTTGCAGGTTCATCCTCCGGTAGATCCAAAACAGCAATCTCCGCATTAGGACCGCCAATCTCCTTCCAATTTCTCATGGAACCACCGTAAATTGCCTTAAGATTCTGCGTTGTCAAGTTAGAGATACTATTAACACTGGGATGAGTTCCCACCAACAAAGCATCTTTAGCAACTTCGCGATAATCTAGAGAGCCATCATTCTCCTCTGGTTTGAACGGCTCGTTTATACTACCAATGTCGAGTCGTCCATCCAGAACCGCTGCGATCGCAGTCTTTGACTTATTCGCAAGCACAAAAGATATTTGAACACTTTTCTCTTGAGCAGCATAAGCATCAGCCAATATCTTAATAGCCGGATAAGTACTACTGTGACCACCGATTCTAATCTCTTGCTGAGCTTGAAAATCTGCTACAAGCTTCGTACTAGAGTCACTGTTCTTAGCTGTAGAGCTAAAAACAATCCCTATCAAGATACTTACACTAAAAATCGTTAACAGCCACAGGTTGTTGAGTTTCATAAGAGGGAGGGAGGG
>JAWQFQ010000220.1:1238-15974 GCA_035967975.1 Scytonema sp. PMC 1070.18 | reverse complement strand
GTCAATTTAAAAAATGCCTTGGTTGTCCTGTTTTGTCTAGGAAAAATGTAGCGGAATTGGCATATTGACAGCATAAAATAGCCCGGTTTGTTCTAAAGACCGGGTTCTTTATTTGTTTCCATTGTTACTCCAGGTTGCCAAATATTTTTACTGTAGCTCGGTAAGTTTTTAAATTTATGCTATATACTATACAGTAAGATAGTCATTTAAATTACTCATATCTTGCACCTAGGTCAAAAACCGGGGTTCTTGAGAATGAGGACGCTAGAAAAGCTGAATTTTTCGTTTAGAAACCCGGTTTTTTAGGTCTTATTGAGAATAGTGCAAGATGTCAGGTTAGCGATACTTACGGTTTAGAGCAAATTGTATCAATTCTAACCCTTCAAAATTCCAAAATTCGTATTTTAACACTTCAGGGTGCAGATGTGGGATAACAAATATTGAGTTTCTGTGAAAACTCTCTATATGTTAATGAAAACATTGAAATATTATTTGACTTGGAAATTCCCTTACGAAGCGAGGACCTTTTCGCATGTATTTTAGTTATATAATGAATTATTCAGTGTTATGGAATCGAGCTACGTTTCGTTTTTTTTTATTACTATTGTTATTAATTACAATACTATTTATTCAACCACAAATAGCAAGAGCAGAAACATCAAAATTGCCAGAAAAATGCAGTTTTGGTGTATTCATCAGTTCCTTACATGACTTAAGTCTATTAGACAAGTCGTTCGGCGCAAATTTTTGGCTCTGGAGTCATTGTAATTCTCAAGATACTGAGCCTCTGAAAATTGATATTCTCAATGCAAAAAGTGTTGAGACTTCTGCAGAAGCAACTGACGAAAAAGCAAATATTTACTGGTCGCAGCTAAAGGTAAATACTGTCTTGCGTCACAACTGGAATGTCAAAAACTTTCCCTTTGATCGTCATAAATTGGTTATAGAGTGCGAACATAGTTTTTCTGATGTCAACAAGCTAGTCTATGTAGTTGATAAGAAAAATTCCAAATACAGTGATCAAATACAGTTAGAAGGATTTCGGATAACTGGGTTTGAAATCCAAGAAAAAAAGTATCACTATCCGACTAACTTTGGTGACCCACAGCAATCTGATGGCAGCACTTACTCTCGTCTACTTATTACTATTAAAATAGCCAGAAACGGACTGACAGAATTTTTTAAATTTAGCAGTAGTACTTACATAGCATTTGCTCTGTCATTTTTATCATTTTTCATGAACTTTGGACCAACAGATATGTACGGTACTCGTATTAGCTTATTGGTTGGTTGTTTGTTTGCTGTTGTACTGAACTTGCAAGCATCTGAGTCTCTTTTGGGTCGTACCAATGGATTAACATTAATCGATATAATTAATATCTCTACATTACTCTATATTTCTATTGCAGTGGCAGTAACCAGTGCAGCACACTTTTATTTCTGCAATGGACGAGAAAAGTTCTCAAGACTTGTCAACAGACTCATTTGTAATTTATCCAGCATTATATTTATAGTTGCTAATGCAATAATGATATGCTCATCTGCTTTGAGTTCTTAAAGCTAGTAGAGGAAGGCGGAAATAAAGCAACCATTTGGAGTAGGTAAAAAGCTGACAACGTCAGCGTTCAAACTTTTTACTTATAATTTGTTTGTAGTTGCGCTTGAGCGCATACAACACCCAAACTTAGTGTAAGTATTCATCCAAACATGATATGAATACTGTATCGGCGCTATAGTACAGCTCATCGGTGATAACTCAGAGCTAAACTCTTACGCATTGTTTTTGACAATGTATTTTAAAGCACTTCAAATCACGCAACACTTTGTTGGCGATCGCCTTTTGGGAAAAGTTGCGAGCTACTGAGTTTATGAAACTACTCGAAACTCAGGAATAAAGTGCTGACAGTACTGTGGGAAGATGGTTGAAGAGTTGTCGGCAAGTTAAGTCATGTTGACAATTTTGTTGCTGCATTAAAGCTATTCCATGAAAATACTGAAATCTTGGCTAAGTAAAAGCCTCTCTGCATTGTTGCTGATTGCGCTATTGTTGGGAATGAGTACAGCTGCATGGACTCCCTCTTGTAGCGCTGCTTTACCAGCTGGCAATGCTATCACTGACGGTAGAGCTCTACTGCGGTACGCACTTCCGATAGATAATAAACCTGTGCGACAACTGCAAGCCAGCTTAGAAGATATTTCCAACCAATTGCGAGCAAACCGACGTTGGGGTGCTATTTCTAGAGACTTAAGCAAAGCATCCCGGATTCTTAGTAAACCTGACAAACTTTTAGCAAGTGTTCCTGAAGAACGCCAACCTCAAGCAGAAGCTTTGATTTCTGAGTTAAAATCTGGGATTGAGGCTTTGCAAGAAGTTGTTAAAAATAAAGATAAAGAACAAGCTTGGGAACAACGAGCTACACTGCTGAATCTCGTTGGTCAACTTGAAGAATCAATGGTGAAAGACTTCCCCTTTGAAGTCCCAGCGGAATATAGCAATTTACCCCAACTTAAAGGTCGCGCCACTGTGGAAATGAAAACCAGTAAAGGCGACCTCACCATGATTGTAGACGGTTACAGCGCCCCCGTGACAGCGGGGAACTTTGTGGATCTGGTGCAACGCGGTTTTTATGACGGTTTAGAGTTCACCCGTTCTGAAGCATCCTACGTGCTGCAAACCGGAGATCCACCAGGTAAAGACGTGGGCTTTATCGATCCGAACACGGGTCAGTACCGAGCTATTCCTCTGGAAGTACTTGTACAGGGGGACAAAGAGCCGACCTACGGCATTACTTTAGAGCAAGCGGGTCGTTACACCGATTTACCTGTGCTACCGTTCTCTGCTTTTGGAGCTTTAGCTTTAGCACGTCCTGAGACAGAGGTCAACGGTGGTTCTTCCCAAATATTCTTCTTCCTGTTTGAAGCGGAACTGACTCCCGCAGGACGTAACCTCTTGGATGGTCGCTACTCTGTTTTTGGCTACGTTACGCAAGGAAAAGAGGTGTTGGATAAACTCAAGGAAGGTGACAAAATTGAATCTGCTAAAGTGATTCAAGGGGTAGAGAATTTAGTGGAGCCAGATATTGCGTAAATAGCTATTCAGCTTAGGGATTTCCAAGAAATAAATTCAACCTCTTGTAGACGGGTGTCCTTGCTTCTTTTCCAACTACTGACGGGCGGGACGCCCGTACCACAAGAAATATTTGAAGACTATTTGGAACTCCGCCCAGAAATAAATTTCGGGCTCATAGCATAAGTCCATTTTAATGGACTGGAATTGACAATATCTAACTCGCATAAAACTCGAAACCGTAGCAATAAGTTAAGAGGATGTTTGAAAAGTCCTTTCATCAGTAGCATGCACATTCAAGATCCACCATTATCCCCCTTAAAAAGGGGGACCGTTAGAGATTTTCCCCCCTTTTCAAGCTACGGTGTACACAGAAGTCCTAAAATCCTTGCCTGGTAAGATAAAAGCCTTAGTAGGTAAGGTTTTGAGTTGAGCCTATTGATTCTCAATAGTGCCAGCTTATTGATAGAGGTTGAACGGAAAATCAAGGATTTCAAAAAATCATTTTCCGTTCTTTTCCGTCCATTTGATTCCCAACTCGACTTGTGTGTACACCGTAGCCTTTTCAAGGGGGGCTAGGGGGGATCGATAAGTGCCTAAAATCACAGCCAACTACTTTTCAAACAACCTCTAAGATGAAGTGCCTAAATCTGTTTTTACAGAAGACTACAATCATTTTCGCCAGCTACTTATTGATTGTTGATAGGCTTAGTTTCAGATAAACTTAAAATAAGTGCTCTTACCTAGGCCAAACTTTAATAGCTATATCTGCTAAATATGCAGCACGAGAGTTGATTGCGTCTTCATTCCAGGTATCAATTTTTTCCTTTTTGAAGTACTGATTCAACGTTATATTACTCTTGTTTAAGAAAATCAATTTTTCCTCAAAAGGTTTATTAGACAGTTCAGAGTTATATCCTGTTAATGTTAGGTTACCCAAGGTGTTTAGCCACTTTTTCTGAATAGAGGTATGATTTGTCCCTAACATTGCTTTCCATTCTTTTGTTAATGTCTGAGGCATAATATGTTCAACTGTTAATTTGCTTGAGTCAACCATTTCCTTAGTCAGAGATTCTTCTAAACTCTCTAAAATCAACTTAGCCCTATCACTCAAGCTTTTTGTGTATATATTACGCTGAAGAATATCATCCCTGAAAGCTGCGTCATCAGGCCAAAGTTTACTTTTCTCATATTTCTTTAAAGTCTTGTATAACCCATCTACCAAATCATGAGGATTTTCTGCTTTAACTTCATTGTATAAGTTATTGAAAATTGTCCCTAAGCTTCTTGTACTGGCTTCAGCAAACAATCGCCGTACAAAATAAGATTCTAAGTACCTTAAAATATCTTCAAACTCATCAATTGTTAAGCGTTCTTCCTCATACTCATGATAAATATTGAGCAAAAATATATGACAAGTTGTAAAATTTAATCTTTTTAGCCTCTGGAACCAACGCTTTAGCTGAGGATTAGGTTCTTCCTCTTCATAATTTAACCGTCTATAGTAATCAGAAAATTTGATAATATTTCGCAATTCACTTTTTATTCTTTCTTGATCTTTTAAAATGTCAAACCGTTTTTTAATACCTCTATAAACTTCTTTTAAATTTATAGCTTCACCATCTTTGCGAAGATAGAACCAAAAAGCATTAGTTAGTTCTTCAGCATAAGGCTTGCTTCCTGATTTTGCCTTAAAACTATCTTGAAGAGGAGACCAATCATTGTTGAATACATCATCTCTCTCTTCTGGTGGTAATTTCATGAAGATGTAGTTACGCACTAAGTCTGCTTGAGTGAGTTCTTCACCCTTATTATTTAAACTTTCAAAAATAAGATAGGGATTGTCATCAGCACCAGAAGTAATATTTACTAAGACTAATCGCTCTAGTATAATAGTTTTTAGCTTGACCGGGTCTAAAGGAATATCTTCAAGAATAGGTTGCTTGAGTTGCTTATCAAAAAATTTGTATGCCTCATGGATTTGTCCTAAGGTCGTTTCTTTAGTTTTCCCTTTGCTCGTTTTAGCGTCTATTATACTCTTATAAGCATCGCGATCGCTTTGAGTAGGCAGAACTTTATAGAAATCATCACTCTTTTGATACTTGTTAATCAAAAAAAATTCATGTATTTGTTCTGACAGTTGTTTATCAACTTTTTTAATATGATTCCGTAATGCTGCTAAGAGAATACTTAGGGTAGTCAGACGTTGTTGTCCGTCAATAACTACAAATGGAGTGATACCCTCAGCTGTTCCTAATTCTGCTTGCGTAACTATAGGACCCAGGAAATAAGAGCCTCTTACTTCATCAGTGTAAATATTTATCAAATCATTCCATAGAGCCTCCCAATTGTCCCCCTTCCATGAATATGGTCTCTGAAAAAGAGGTATTTGAAACTGTTTGCCTCCTTCTAGTAAATTGCGAAGAGTCGTTTCTGATGCTTTCATTACTTAATTTATCAATTTATGTGTTCTTCTATACGATTATAGACAGCATTTTACAATTTTCAAGAATAAGCTCTTATCTCTGTGTCCTCTGCGCCTCTGTGGTTTGAATTCTTACAAGAATTGCGAATCTCCAGAAACCCGGTATCTTCAAGATACCGGGTTTCTCGCCTTTCACGAATGAATCTTGGGCAAACAATGTCCACCCAAAATAACTACTTCTTCCCTGCTGTAGGCATACCTAAAATGTCTTCTATCTTAGGCATCTCTTCCAACGGAATCACCCGTCCCTCATCCTCAAAACCAGCGATTTGGTCAAAGTTCAAATACCGATACAAATCACCAGCAAAAGGATGAATCTTATTCGCTACTATGTCCAAATATTCTTGGACTGTAGGAATTCTTCCTAACAGCGCACACACAGCAGCTAATTCTGCTGAACCGAGATAAACCCGTGCATCTTTACCCATGCGGTTGTTAAAGTTACGCGTTGAAGTTGAAAATACCGTTGTACCATCAGCAACCCGCGCCTGATTCCCCATACACAAACTACAACCAGGCATTTCTATCCGCGCACCTGCACCTCCAAAAATACCATACACCCCTTCTTGCTTAAGTTGGTATTCGTCCATACGAGTTGGGGGACAAACCCATAGGCGAGTTGTGACTGAACCTGCGCCTTCCAACACCTTAGCCGTTGCGCGATAATGACCAATATTCGTCATACAAGAACCAACAAATACCTCTTGCACGGGGTCATTTTCAACTTCCGATAATAATTTGACATTATCGGGGTCATTGGGTGCAGCAACAATGGGTTCTTTGATTTCGTTCAAATCAATTTCAAGAATTTCCGCATATTCTGCATCTGCATCAGCTTCCATTAACACTGGATTTGCCAACCATTCTTCCATCTTGGCAACGCGGCGCATGATGGTACGAGCATCTTGATAGCCCCGTGCTACCATATTCTTTAACAGCGCGACATTAGAACGCAGATATTCGGAAATTGTCTCAACACTTAATTTGATAGTACAACCGCCACAGGAACGTTCTGCGCTAGCATCGGTGAGTTCAAAAGCTTGCTCAACTTTCAAATCTGGCAAGCCTTCTATCTCCATAATCCGCCCTGCGAAGACATTTTTCTTGTTCTTCTTTTCTACTGTTAGCAAACCTTTCTGAATGGCTACGTAGGGAATGGCATTGACAATATCTCGCAGGGTGACACCAGGTTGCAATTCTCCTTTGAACCGTACCAATACAGATTCTGGCATATCCAAAGGCATGGCACCCAACGCTGCTGCAAAAGCTACCAACCCGGAACCAGCTGGGAAGGAAACACCTAAGGGGAAGCGGGTGTGAGAGTCACCGCCGGTTCCTACGGTATCGGGTAACAACATCCGGTTTAACCAGGAGTGAATAATACCATCACCAGGGCGCAAAGCTACACCGCCACGAGAAGCGAAGAAGTCGGGTAGTTGTTTGTGGGTGTTGACATCCACTGGTTTGGGATAAGCGACTGTGTGACAGAAACTTTGCATCACCAAGTCAGCAGAGAAACCAAGACAAGCTAGTTCTTTTAACTCGTCGCGGGTCATTGGACCTGTGGTATCCTGAGAACCAACGGTTGTCATGATGGGTTCACAGGATGTACCGGGACGCACACCAGGTAAACCACAGGCTTTACCCACCATTTTCTGTGCTAAGGTGTAGCCTTTACCCGTGTCAGCGGGTTGTCTGGGACGAATGAATAAAGTGCTGGGTTCTAAACCAAGGGCTTGGCGGGTTTTATCGGTGAGGGTTCGTCCAATCAGTAGGGGAATGCGTCCACCAGCACGGACTTCATCGAGGATGGTGTCGGGTTTGAGGGTAAAGGTGGAAATGACTTCGCCTGCTTCGTTGGTGATTTCTCCTTTGTAGGGATGGATTGTAATCACCATACCCGTTTCCATGTTGCTGACATCGCATTGGATGGGGAACGCACCTGCATCTTCAGCGGTATTGAAGAAAATGGGAGCGATCGTACCGCCTAAAACGTATCCACCAGCACATTTGTTGGGTACGTAGGGAATCTCATGTCCTAAATGCCACAACACGGAGTTAATTGCTGATTTGCGGGAGGAACCTGTACCTACCACATCTCCTACGTATGCTACGGGGTGTCCTTTTTTCTTTAACTCAGTAATGGTTTCTAATGCCCCAGACATTCTGCTTTCTAGCATAGCCAAAGCGTGTAACGGAATATCAGGACGTGTCGTCGCTTGGGTGGCGGGGGATAAATCGTCGGTGTTTGTCTCACCCGGAACTTTGAAGACGGTAACGTTAATGAATTCTGGAACTTTGGGACGTGAGGTGAACCACTCTGCTTCTGCCCAAGAGTCTACCACTCGCTTGGCGTAGGGATTGGTTTTGGATAATTCTAAGACATCGTGGAAGGCGTCATACACCAGTAAGGTTTTGCTTAATGCTTCTGCTGCATATGTTGCGATGGGTTCTTTTCCTTGTCCTCCCATGACTAATGGGGTTTCGGATGATTCTGATACGGATACGGTGGGAGTTTGCAGAAGTTCTATTAAGGATTGAACGTTGTAACCACCGATCATTGTACCCAACAATTCTACGGCTTGAATCGGTGAAATTAGGGGGCTGGTGATTTCTTCTTTAGCAATGGCGGTGAGAAACCCAGCTTTGACATAGGCTGCTTCATCTACTCCTGGGGGGATGCGATCGCGCAATAAATGCAGTAAACTCTCTTCTTCACCCGCAGGCGGATTTTTGAGTAATTCACACAGTTCAGATGTTTGCTGTGCATCTAACGGTAGGGGAGGAATTCCTAGTGCTGCTCTTTCGGTAACGTGTCTGCGGTATGATTCCAACATTCTGCTCTCCAGATATTTGACAAAAGGGGTGAGGGTCGGGGATTGGGGCTGCTGTTCTCTACCCTCTGACCCCTCTTAAAAGAACTTAATAATTATCACTCTATAGTGCCTTGGCTAGCCAAGCTCTTTCAAGATAACTTGTTTGTTTGTTTTTCTTAATTGGGTTTATGCCTATTCATAGGATAAAATATTTGACTTGTCCGTTGCATCCTGCCTGTTTCGTATATGACCCAAACTTATACAGTTGAAATTAACCATCAAGGTAAAACCCATACTTTGCAAGTGAGCGAAAATGAAACAATCCTATCGGTTGCGGATGCAGCTGGGTTGGAGTTACCGAGTTCCTGTCATGCTGGTGTTTGTACAACTTGTGCTGCCCAAATTATCTCAGGAACTGTTGACCAAAGCGATGGGATGGGAGTCAGTCCAGAACTTCAAAAACAGGGTTATGTGTTATTATGTGTCGCTAAGCCCCGTTCAGACTTAAAAATTGAAACGGAAAAAGAAGAAATAGTCTATCAATTACAATTTGGTAAATAACCCAAACATTCTGCAACATATCTTCTGTACTTAACTGAGGAGTAAAAAAATGACAACACATTTTATTAGCGCAGAAATTAACCTCCAAGAAACTCCCACAGAATTAGAAAAAGCAATTGAAGCCGAGTTAAAAAAACAAGGAGAACCCCTCCGTTGGGCGGTTACATCTGTGGATGTTGAACAGCAAAAGGCTGTTGTTGAAGCTGTTGTGACTACTGAATAGATAGTGGTTAGTGGTTAGTAGATAGTGGTTAGTCGTAAAAAACAACTAACAACTAACGACTAACCACTAACACCTAACAACTAACCATTAACCATTTTTAATTACGTGCGTCCATACACTACTATTTTAATTGTACCTACTGGCATTGGGGCTGCAATTGGGGGTTATGCAGGAGATGCATTACCTGTTGCAAAAGCCGTAGCGCAGGTTTCTCACCGCTTGATTACTCACCCTAATGTCCTTAATGGTGCTAGCTTATACTGGAATTTGCCTAATACTCTTTATGTAGAAGGCTATGGGTTGGATAAATTTGCGGCTGGGTGTTGGGGTTTGCGTCCGGTACATCAGAATCGGATAGGTTTGCTTTTTGACCAAGGTATTGAACCGGACTTACGCCTGCGACACCTTCAAGCAGCAGATGCAGCTAGAGCAACCCTAGGATTATCACTAAGTAATTATGTTATTAGTGATGCTCCATTTAACGTAGAACTGCGGACCTCTACATCGGGTGCAAGTTGGGGAACGATAGGTAACCCGGATAGTTTGTTACGTGCGGCGGAAGTTTTGATAAAGAAAGCTGGGGCGGAAGCGATCGCAGTTGTTGCGCGTTTTCCCGATCATCTTGATCAACAAGCAGACCAAAACTACCGCCAAGGAAAAGGAGTCGATCCCATCGCTGGTGCAGAAGCTGTTATCAGTCATTTAGTTGTCAGAACATTTCAAATTCCTTGCGCCCATTCCCCTGCGTTCTCACCCCCCCCTCTAGATCCCAATCTATCCCCTCGTTCCGCAGCGGAAGAATTAGGTTATACTTTTTTACCAAG
This sequence comes from Scytonema sp. PMC 1070.18, assembly GCA_035967975.1. Classification (GTDB taxonomy): domain Bacteria; phylum Cyanobacteriota; class Cyanobacteriia; order Cyanobacteriales; family Nostocaceae; genus Scytonema. The sequence continues at coordinate 5,998 of JAWQFQ010000220.1, read as the reverse complement.
CGTGCTTGTTGGTTTAAGTCGCGCACCCCAATTTATCATCAGGACAAGTCATGAACTGTCAGAATCCAGTGACATTTGGGCTAGTGATGTTGATGCGGTGATTGTCCCTGCAAGTGCTTGTGGTAGTAGCGCCCTACTAAGTTTAAGTCAAAGCAGGCGATGCAAAATTATTACCGTAGAGGAAAATCAAACTTTGGTACAGGTTCGTCCTGAACCACTAGGAATAAAATCAATACAGGTAAAATCATATTTAGAGGCAGTTGGTGTGTTAGTTGCTCATCAAGCAGGTATAAACCCCTACGCCCTCAGTTCTACAACAATACCCTTACAACGTCTCGAATTCCCAATTCATAATTCATAATTCATAATTCATAATTCATAATTTCCCGTGGCACAACAGCAGAATCACAAGCCAGAAGTTCCACTTTTAACACGCACCCAAATCTTGGTAGCGATGGGAGTTACAGCCATTGCTTTGTGGACAATCGCCAAGCTGTGGTTGCAGTTTGGTAATTTTTCCCTCATGTCTTGGCGTTGGAACGAAATGGAGCTACTTTTAGGGGTCATTCTAGCTTTATGCATTACCGTTTTGAGTAGTTTGGCTTATCGTCTTTGGTCTGCTTACCGTAGAAGTGCTAACTTTTACTTGGAAATGGTGCTAAAGCCCTTAACTTTGTCAGACATCCTTTGGTTGGGGCTATTACCAGGATTAAGTGAAGAATTATTATTTCGTGGCGTTATGCTACCAGCCTTTGGCTTTAACCACGCAGCTGTCATCTTATCAAGTATTTGCTTTGGTGTCTTGCATCTTAGTGGTTCTCACCAATGGCCTTATGTGATTTGGGCTACAATTGTTGGATTATTTTTAGGTTACAGCGCCCTTCTCAGTGGTAATTTATTAGTGCCAATTGTCGCTCATATCGTGACTAATTGGATTTCGAGCTTGATATGGAAAATGAGACAGTCCTGAAGGTACGACCGTTCGCCCTCACACGGGAATCTGTCGCATTATTTTTTCAATTTGGTAGAATTTTACACAGAGGGAACTGTAGCTTGTTGCGATTGTGCAGCGAGTGCGATCGCTCTAGGTAAAATCCGATGTTCTTGAACTTGAATTCTGGCATGGAGTGTTTCTGGTGTATCGTTAGGAAGCACGGGTACCGCTGCTTGCATCACGATGGGACCACTATCCATTTCCAAGCAAAGTAGATGCACTGTACAACCAGTGATTTTCACTCCCGATGCAAGGGCTTGTTCTATAGCACGCGTTCCTTTAAAACTGGGTAACAAGCTGGGATGAATATTGATAATCTGGTCGGGAAATGCATTTATTAAAACTGATGTCACCAAACGCATCCAACCTGCCATAATCACCCAATCTACATTATATTGCTCTAAAGTTTTAACAATTTGCTCGTCAAATTCTTCGCGGCTTTTATAATCGCGGTGATTGAGAAGTACAGCCGGGACACCCCACTTTTGGGCTCTGATAGCGGCGTAAGCATCTGGGTTATTGTAAATTAAGACTTGAATATTGGCGGACAAGTGTCCATCTTGAATCGCTTGAGCAAGAGCCTCAAAGTTAGTTCCATTCCCAGAAGCCATGATTCCCAACTTTAAGGGAGCCTGTGTAGAAAAAGTGCGATCGCTGATGTTGGGAGAAACCAGACTAGGGGTAGAATCAGGGCAAAGCGTCATAACAGCAGGGAGGGTTAATTTATGTTCATCAACTACATCACTTTAATGTTAATTAATCTTGTAGCAGGACTGTTTCTCCTTGCTGGTTTTGTCTATTATGGCTTGGGTCGTGATAATCAAAAGCGTTGGGTTCCGGGCTTTGGGATAACGGGTGCGATCGCGCTCGTGACAGGCTTGCATATGATTTTCACTTGGCCTGTGATTGGAAGTTACAATATAGCTTATGGTGAAACGACAGTTTTATTCGGAATTTTGTTCATTGGCACTGCTATAGCTCTAGCACAAGGTTGGGATTTACTGACTTTAGCTATTTACGGCTTTTTTGCTGGACTTGTTGCGATTGTTATTGGCGTACGCATCATCAACCTCTCTTTGACAAGAAGTCCGCTGTTATCAGGAATTGGATTTATCCTTACAGGACTCGGAGGAGTCTTTGCTGCACCAACGTTGTATCTAAATACAAATCGTACCTTGCGTTTGGTTGGTGCGATCGTACTGGTAGCAGCGGCTTTAGTCTTTGCTTTTACCGGGTACTTAGCATATTGGGGTCATATTGCTGATTATTCCAATTGGAAACCTTTACCATAGCTCAAGTTTATTAAAATGGACTGAAGTCCTTTTCCTGAGTTCCAAAGATGCCATCTCCATTTCCACCGACTGAATCCGTATTTAGAACATCCCGATTTATGGCGCGGTTTACATCACCTGCTAATTAGTGAAATTGCTAGGTTGTTATCTCCCCAGCTTCGTCCTAAATATCGAGTTGCTGTAGAAGTTCGGACATACGAAACCGATGAAAATTCCCTACTTGTTGATATTCCTGATGTAACTATAAGAACTCGGCAAACTGGAAAAGATGCAACGACTACGAATAATATTGCGATCGCTTCACCAATAGTCCAACCTCTGAGGGTAACAATTCCGATACCTTTGACAATCCGGGAAGGGTATCTAGAAGTAAAAGAAGTAGGAACCGAGGCATTAATCACGACTATTGAAATACTTTCTCCTACCAATAAACGCACAGGAAGAGGACAGCAAATGTATGAGGATAAGCGTCAGCAAGTCTTAGGTAGCCGCAGTAACTTAGTTGAAATCGACTTACTGCGTAAAGGCGAACCTATGACATTTTTTGATAATAATATTAAAAGTCTCTATCGTATTTTGGTGTGTCGAGGTAATAACCGTCCTTATGCTGACTTATATGCTTTTAACTTACAAAATACTATTCCTTCCTTTTTCCTACCTCTGCGTTCTGAAGATACTGAACCTATTATAGATTTACAAGGGTTATGAAATGAAATTTATGACATCTATGGTTATGATTTAGTCATTGATTACAGCCAACCGCCAGTACCAGCGTTAGAGGAAGAAAACGCAGCTTGGAACGATAGTTGGTTGCGTCACCAAGGACTTCGTTGAGTATTAGAATGACTGCGGGAAATTAATTAATACTAAATTGAAAAAAGAATGCGACAGATACCCGTGTAAGGGCGTTGGCGGAGCCTTCCCGTAGGGTACGGCCGTTCGCCCCTACAGATTCATGATGCGTTGCAAACATTAGGCATTGCTGATGAATGGGATGAATTTTGGTTCACGCAAAGGCGCAAAAAATTGAAGTTGATTCTTAGCTAAAAATCTCGATACATCCCAATACTTGAAGGGTTTTGGGGAAATTAGAAACCCGGTATCTTGGAGATACCGGGTTTCTGGCGGGTTTCTTGCACCTCATTTATTGTATCCCTTGCAGTATTGCGATACATTCTGCAATTATGCAACGACAAGGTTTAGATGATGGTTGGCTGCAAATACCTCCAGACGAGGTTAACCCCAACGATAATGCTGAGTGGTTAAACACAGGTGCGGGGAAGCTAAAAGCGATGACCGCTTGTAACCGTAACTGGGTCTTCGCTTCCAATGATGGTGCGGCCACAATACGATGTATTTTCGTATTTTTAGGTTATCCCTTGCAGTAGGGACGTGTGTCAATAGTTGTTGGAAGCATGATAGTTGAGGTACTGTAAAACCCGGTTTCGCAGAAGTTACCGGGTTTGGTGTTCTCCGCACAACTCTTAACTGAACCATATTGGCTTTTAACCCGTTTTAACAGGTTTGAGCTTTTAGCCCAAATTAAAATTTGGGGCTTAACTGCATAAGCTCAAAATTATCTCTCTATTAAAAAATACAAAGCGCTAGACTTTCAAAAATGGTCTTGGCACCATGTCTAGCTTCCAAAGAGCTAAACATATTTTCATAAATCTATTTTTATGAAGTGCATACTCTTAATTTCTTGTTGATTTCGATTTTTAATTAAAGGAGTATAAGAAAATGAAAAAAAATCTCTCTTTGCTACTACTTAACTTGAGAAAACCTTTCAACTTCATGTTAGCCTTTCCTGAAACTATTGAAGCAAATAATGTTGCAACGTCTTTAGCAAGTTGTAAATGTTGTCTTAAAAATCAGCCTTCTAGCTGTCGGAAAATAAATTGTAAAGAAATATGTAGAGACACAGAAGTGAAAGTGCCCAGTTAAAAATGTTGATAGCATTTTTGATGTGTCTAAGGTGCATCTAAAAGTTCAATCTTCATCTGAGTGAGCGGCTTTACAAGTCATATGTATATCGTTGTCGTTATTCGGATTTGTCTTCAGATAGTCATGAACTAATTGACAACTCTTCGCCAATAAATTATCTAGATTAAAATTCCACAAAATAATTTTGTTGTTAGCATCCGCAGCGACAAGTGTATTGCTGTCAGGGCTGAAACTGATACTATTTACAGCGTAATTATGCCCAATCAAGGTTGAAAGTGGTTGTGAATTATCTAATCTCCACAGTTTGATCGTGGCATCATCACTTCCAGAGGCAAGGATTTTGCTATCACTACTAAATGTCACGCTGGTAAAAGCAGCACTATACCCATCCAAAGTTCGTTTTAGCTGACCATCCAAGCTCCAAAGTTTAATTGTTTTATCATCACTGGCAGAACCCAGGGTTTGACCATCGGGGCTGAAACTGACACTGGTGACTTTCCCAGTATGCCCAGTCAAAGTTCGTTTTAGCT
>JAWQFQ010000220.1:221-1138 GCA_035967975.1 Scytonema sp. PMC 1070.18 | reverse complement strand
AAACTCCAAAGTTTAATTGTTTTATCATCACTGGCAGAAGCTAGAGTTTGACCATTGGGACTGAAACTGACACTGGTGACTTTCCCAGTATGCCCAGTCAAAGTTCGTTTTAGCTGACCATGCAAACTCCAAAGTTTAATTGTTTTATCATCACTGGCAGAAGCTAGAGTTTGACCATCGGGACTGAAACTGACACTGGTGACTTTCCCAGTATGCCCACTCAGAGTTCGTTTTAGCTGACCATCTAAACTCCAAAGTTTAATTGTTTTATCATTACTGGCAGAACCCAGGGTTTGACCATCGGGGCTGAAACTGACACTGGTGACTTCCCCACTATGCCCACTCAGAGTTCGTTTTAGCTGACCATCTAAACTCCAAAGTTTGATAGTTTGATCATCACTGGCAGAGGCAAAAATATTACCAGTAGGACTGACACTAACACTGGTAACAGAACTTCGGTGCTCAGTAAGGGTGTGAGGTTTTTGATACTTTAAGCTCCACAGGCGAATGCTGTTATCCTGACCTGCAGAAGCTAGAGTCTTGCCGTTAGGGTTAAAACTTATACTGTAAACATTAGCGTGATGTCCTGAAAAGCTGTTCAATCGTACACCCTCGCGAGTCCAAAATATGATTTTTTCGTCTATACTTCCAGACGCAAGTATCTTGCTATCTGGACTAAATGTCACGCTAGTCACAGGACCGCCATGCCCAGACAAGTTTTTTTGAAGCTGACCATCTGCACTCCAAAGTTTGATAGTTTTGTCCCAACTTCCAGACGCAAGTAGCTTGCCATCTGGGCTAAAGGTCACACTCGTGACGTTGTCAGTATGTCCAGTCAAAGTTTTAAGTAACCTACCATCTGCACTCCAAAGTTTGATAGTTTTATCGTTACTGCTAGAGGCAAGGGTCTTACCGTC
>JAWQFQ010000220.1:0-121 GCA_035967975.1 Scytonema sp. PMC 1070.18 | reverse complement strand
GGCTAAATGTTACACTGGTAACTTCTGCAGTATGTCCAGTTAAGGTTTTAAGTAACCTACCATCTACACTCCAAAGTTTGATAGTTTTATCGTTACTGCTAGAGGCAAGGGTCTTACCGTC
>JAWQFQ010000219.1:0-16065 GCA_035967975.1 Scytonema sp. PMC 1070.18 | reverse complement strand
ACCCTCTTCTCCATCCCCCACACCCCACACCCCACACCCTACACCCTAACCTGACAACATACCAACTCATCACAGATATGTTAAGCGATCGCCATGCGCGTGCAACAGCATTTGGTGTAGACTCGGTGCTTTCTTTACCTTTTCCTGCGGCTGTCAAAACTGGGACTTCTTCTAACTTTCGCGATACTTGGACAGTGGGATTCACAACTGATTACACTGTAGCCACTTGGGTGGGAAATTTCGACGGCGATCCCATGCGTCAAGTTTCAGGAGTGATGGGCGCAGCTCCTTTATGGAACAGAATTATGTTACACCTCCACGAACATCAAGAACCAGGAAGTTTTCCCCCTCCTCACGGGATGGTACAACTTCCTATTTGTGCGATTTCCGGTTTGCGACCAACATCAGATTGTACCTCAGTGGTACAGGAATATTTTTATCCAGAACAAGTGCAAGACTACCAGCGCGAACACCAATTTCAATTGTCCCAAGAGTATAATGATTGGTTGGCAAAACAAGACCAATCTAGTTTTCCGTCTGGAAAGTTGAGGATTGTGTCTCCCCATCAAGGCGATGTTTTTCTCCTGAACCCCTCACTTGAGGCGAAGCAAAAACTTGAGTTGAAAATCGCAGGAGTCTCAAAAACAAGTTTAGAGTGGTGGTTAAATGGTGAAAGGGTGTCTACAGGCTTATCTGATTCTGTCTTTTGGACTTTACGCCCTGGTAAATGGACCTTGGAAGTCAAAAGTGGTGAGATAAGCGATAAAGTCAGTTTTCAAGTGGAAGTCGCAACGGTTAAACCCATACGTCGGGGATTTGCGATCGCCCGTTGAGATAAGGGTGTAGGCAATCCTGCAAGGGTTATAGTGCTCATCCCGTTTTGATCCCCCCAGCCCCCCGATGAATTGGGGGGTTTAAAGCCCCCCTTCATAAGGCTACGGTGTACACAGAAGTCCTAAAATCCTTGCCTGGTAAGATAAAAGCCTTAGTAGGTAAGGTTTTGAGTTGAGCCTATTGATTCTCAATAGTGCCAGCTTATTGATAGAGGTTGAACGGAAAATCAAGGATTTCAAAAAATCATTTTCCGTTCTTTTCCGTCCATTTGATTCCCAACTCGACTTGTGTGTACACCGTAGCCTTCATAAGGGGGGTTGGGGGGATCGAGTCAAAACCTTCAAGTATTGAGAGTGTAGGGTTACTCGCATTGTGAGAAACCGGGTTTCTATGCCGGGTTATCCGAACTGTATTGTACCCCACACCCTGTATTTCTTAAACGTAACTGCCACTGCTATAATTTGGACTGCTTTACATATCAAAGTAATGCTGGTACCATTTCACGAAATGTTAGCAGCAAATTCACTGGCTAAAATCCAAAACTATTTCAACTAGCACTTTTGAGTATGCAACAATCTTAAATTTAACTAAAGTTTTTCCTTTATAACCAGGTATGTACGTTAAGTACTATGTTTTATAAATTTGTATCGTAATCAGGGATTGTTAGTTACAATGCATGCGCTAAAGCGCAACTACGAACATAAATTTCTTCACCCTACACCCCACACCCTACACCCTACACCCTATTTTGAGGAATTAACAGATGGGATATGTCATTGCAACTGCAAATATGAAGGGCGGCGTTGGTAAAACCACCCTCACTGTGAATGTAGCAACTAGTTTGGCAAAAAATCATGGCAAACGGGTGCTTGTGCTGGATTTAGATAGCCAAATCAGCGCTACTCTCAGTCTTATGTCACCTCTGGATTTTGCCAAACTCCGTAAGCAAAGAAGGACACTTAGATATCTCATAGACCAAATTATCACTCCATCATCTAGGGCAAAATTATCAGTTCAGGATATTATTCAAACGACAGTCTGTAGCGTTTCTGGTTTAGATTTATTACCTGGAGATATCGACCTTTATGATGAATTTGTGGTTTCAGAAATGCTGCATAAAGAAGCCGTCAATTTAGGAGAAAATGACTTTGAAACGATTTGGAATCGCTTTGAAAGAGTTTTGATAGGGAAAATTTTAGAACCTGTTAAAGAAGAATATGATTTTATTATCCTAGATTGTGCTCCGGGTTATAATCTCTTGACTCGCAGCGCTTTAGCAACTAGTAATTTCTACATACTTCCTGCTAAACCAGAACCTTTATCTGTTGTAGGAATTCAATTATTAGAAAGACGCATTGCACAATTAAAAGAAAGTCACGAACAAGAAGTAGATATAGATATACAAATGCTAGGAATTGTATTCACTATGTCTAATGCTAACTTTCTGAGTGGTAGATATTATAAGCAAGTGATGCAACGGGTTCAGCAAGATTTTGGTGATACAAAAATTTGTCAAACACAAATACCAGTTGATGTGAATGTTGCAAAAGCAGTGGATAGTTTTATGCCATCTGTATTATATACTCCCCAATCTTCAGGGGCAAAAGCATTCACCCAGTTGACTCAAGAGTTCTTGCAAAAACTGGAAAAAATTGAACAGGAAAAACGGCAACAAGCTAATCTAGAATTAGCAAAAACTTGAGAATAAGGGTGTGGGGTGTAGGGTGTAGGGTGAAGAAATTTTTATAATGGAATTGAAGCTAATAGCTGAATAAAAGCTTTTCCCCATACCCTACCCCCTACAGCAAATACCACAAGGAGTCCAAATTATGTCTTTTTTTCCCCTTGCTGATGTTTCTGAATTTTTCTCTCTCCTTAATGAAGAGGTTAAGGAAGATTTAAATTCAAAGCTCCCTGAAAGAAAAGCGTTAGCCCTCAATCGTCTTCGCGAATTACTCCCTGGCAACTTTGAACTTTCTTACATTGAGCATGTGATTGTGCCTTCCTTGGTTACAAGTGTTTATCAAGGAGAAAAGCTATTTCTTCCCATGATCGACAAGGAACGATTAAGCAAAGAGAACGCCCTGCCATATTACTTTTGGGGACTGTTATATGACAACTGGGAACCAAATCAGGAAGAGGATGGGCTTTCGGTATTTATCCAAGGGTATGAAAAACGTGGCGAAGATAATCGTAGAAAAAGGATTTACTATTCGGCACTTACCCCAGATTTATATCGTCCCATTTATGGAGACAAGGTGGTTAAGTTTTTCCATCAGCTGTTTGACGAAAAGAATGCCAATCAACCCCTAATGCGTCGGTATCTGGATAACTATTTTGACCTATACTGGAATCTACATCTTGGTGTCGAAGGCAATGCAATTCCGTCAGAGGTTAGGCAGATAGGGGAAAGTTTTAACACTGTTCTTGCTTATCGCGATCCAACACAAGAGATTGTTTATGAGAATTATATCAAAGTGCGTGCTCTTCGTAAGGGTTTGAAAAAGTGGATTAATGAAAGAGTCGAAGACGTAATTAGGAGAAATGTAGAAGCTCCGGAAAAGACATTCGTTTACTACTGGATTAAGAATGGTGAAGAGGGAGAGGATTTTAGACGCAAAGATGTTGTTTTCGAGTGCTTCCATAATTTTGTTGCCTTAAGTCAGTGGGGCAATACGATTTACAACATCATGTCTAAACTGAGCAAGAACACAGGAGACTCCAACGTCCAAGCATGGTTTAAAAAGACGATGGAAAGTGATTATGACCAAATAGATGACTCTGCTTTCACTCCCCTTGATCGCTTTGTGATGGAGTTATTCCGCACAATTTCGCCAAATACTGGAAGTGTTTCAGCTCTCTTTGAGGTTAGGGAACCACTATATAATAGGTATGGCTACATTATAACTCCCCACAAAGCAACTAGTGAAGACCCAGTACACTGGGAAAACCCAACGGAATTCAATCTTGATCGCTACAAAGATGCACCAACTAGCGATCAAATTGACGAAGCCAAATCTAAAGAAATCGGATTTGCCCAATGTCCCTTTCACAAAAAGATATTCGAGGTAAAGGATGGCAGAAATGCTTCGTTGCCCAATAGTGCATTTGGCACAGTTTATGGCATTACCGATAACAAAGCGTATCCTGTATGTGATTATGCTGGCTATGCGCCTTTTGGATTCGGATACCGTCGCTGCCCTGGCGAGTTGTTTACGATTGAGGTGATCAAGGATTTCTTGAGAAAGGTGTGGAACTCCAACATAGAGTTCGAGTTTCTCGAACTACCAAACCCGCAAAAGCTTCCTGTTGGACCAACAACAGTGATTGATGATAACATTGGGTTTACTAAGTAAGTCGGCGTAAATAAACACAATCATCTCTAGTGGGTCGTTAGTGGTTAGTTGGCATCTACCTTCTTAACAGAAATGAACACCTAGAGCGCCGATCCATTAGTCAAAACGCAGGAGAAAAACCCGGTTTCTGTCGTGGGAAAGAACGATTTTTCGTGGAGTCAACCTCTAAGAAACCGGGTTTTTAGGATTACTGGACCGATGCTCTAGCAATTCTCGGCAGATTTGTAACATTGTGTAACTTCAGAAACCAGGTTTCTCGAACAATACTGGTTTCTGTTCCGGCAAATCCTACCAAGCCAGTATTGTGTGCTTACCTACTTAATTTTAGCTCCTAAAAATTTAGAGAAATTGGAATGATGGTGCTATAATACAAAAACCCCGAAGTTGTCGGGGTTAACGGTGTTTGCCAAAACAGGTTTCCTGTGACATATATAATTCTGCTCGAAGAAAAGGCGATCGCACCCCACCCAAAAGATATAAATGCCAAATTTGTGATGGTATATACACTTATGTACAATTTGGCGTCATTTTCCTACACCTCTACAGCTTTATATTTTTTTAAGGTAAAAAAGAAAGTACTTCCTTGACCAAATTCAGATTTTACCCAAACGTTTCCTTCATAAATTTCAACGATTTTCTTCACCAAAGCGAGACCAATACCAGTGCTATCTGAGTCTTTATCATTGGAAAGTTTTTGAAAGATTTTAAAAATTCTAGTAAAATGTTCTATCTCTATACCTACTCCATTATCTGTAACGCTAAATTGCCAATAATCACTTTCTTCTTGACAGTTAATAACAATTTTACCCTGAGGTTTATCAATATATTTAATAGCATTGCTCAATAAATTTTGAAAAACTTGCTCTATCCTAATTTTTTCACAAGTTATTATAGGTAGTTTCCGAGCTATTTCTATTTGAATATTTTCTAATGGTTGGAAAAGGTCAATAACATTTGGAACTAATTCATTTAAATCCACTTGTTTACTTTCTTCTCGAATCCGTCCAATTCGAGAGTATTGTAGAATACCATCAATCAGGTTCTGCATTTTCTGCACTCTACGTAAAAGAAGATGCATGAATTCTTGACCCTGTTCGTCGAATTTATCACCATAATCCTCTAACAGCCACTCAGATAAGGAACCAATTCCCCGGAGTGGCGCTTTCAAATCGTGGGAAACGACATAAGCAAAATCATTCAATTCTTTATTTGCACTTTCTAGTTCTTTGAGTAACTTCGCCATTCTCTCTTGAGACCTCTGACGTTGAATAATTTCCTCTTGAAGTTGTTGATTTGCTTTTTCTAGTTCAGCAGTCCGTTGCTCCACAAGGAACTCTAGGTGGTCCTTATACTGTCGTAACTCTTTCTCTACCCGCAAACGCTCTGTGTTTTCCTCTTGTAAAGCTCTATTTGCGGCTTCAAGCTGTGCGGGACTGGGAAGTGCTAGGGCTTGAGGAACTAGAGGGATCAAAGTTAAAGCTGTGTAAAAAGAGACGATCGCTGTGACAGCTTTGATGGTTCCGGATAACCAATATACAGGATACCAAAGCGTCCACACTTCCATCATATGGGTTGTACCACAGGAAATAATAAATGCTCCAAATAAGAGAAATACAGTCTTAAATGGCACATCTTCTCTTTTTTTGACAAAATAGAGCAGGGTTAGCGGAATGGAATAGTAAGAAAGTGCGATGATAATATCTGAGATGACGTGTAAAGAAACTAACTCCGGTTTCCAAAGATAGCAATGTCCGTGAGGAATAAAATTCCCTGAGAAAAAACTCTGAAAAAAATCCACCTCTTGTTCTCCTGCTCAACCTACTTCTAATTACACCAGTTTTCACCTAAATGAACCACAACCTTTGTAAGGGCGAACGGCCGTACCCTCCGGGAAGGCTCCGCCAACGCCCCTACAACTATGGTCTATTTACCTGAAAATGACTGTATTCTATAGAAGGCATATTCAAGTTTATCAGACTGCAATAATTTATCGAAATCCAGAAACCTGGTTTCTTGTCTTTTAGACTGCTATGCTTGAGTTCGTTGTGCGATCGCATTTGCTAAACTCGCAAATTCCTTGTATACATCTTTCGCAGCTTTCAGATAACTACCGAGAGCACCATCAGCAGGTTTAAGATGAAACATAGGTTTACCAGCTTCCTGTGCCATACTCATTAAGCCTACGTAGTTTTTCAATATATCTAAACAATTAGGGTCGTTCGCAATAGAAATATTACCGTTTGTAGGCTTATTCAATATCTTTTCTTGATAATCTATAGGTAAGCGAGTGAGTAAATCTTGATAGAGTTTTACAGGGCGGTCAAACCGTACTACAGGTCGTAGCATTACATAACCAATTGGTTCCATTTTTCCAAAGGGAAGTTCTATATCTGTAAGAAGATGTTTTTGTTCTAAGACAACTTGCCATTGTTTTTTCCAAGTTTGCAATGCCATTCCTAAGCTAGATAAGGCTTGAAGGGCAAAGAAATCTAAAAACATTGGAACAATAATATAATCGGCTGCAATTAATGCTGCTAAATTAATTGCACCTAAAGTAGGAGCTAAATCTATTAAGATAAAATGAGCTTCATGTTCTGTAGCTGCTTTTTGCATGGTTTTCCATAAAGCAGATATCAGTTGAAAGGCAAGTTTTCGCCGATGATTATCTTGTGCTTGTAACCTAGCTAACCAAAGATTATCTTGGGAATACAAAGAAGTTGACCAAAATTCTGTCAGAAAACTTTCAAACTGAAGCAGCTTGATGTCACCTGTTAAAAGAGCTAATTGGTCTGTCACTAACTCTAAATGTGGTGCTGATATATCGTCCAATCCCTGTATTATGGGTTGCAAGCTATCAGAAATAGTGCTGTTTTGTAGCCAAAGTTCTTCAAGGCGATCGTCCCCCAGAAACATTATAGATAAATTAGCTTGAGGATCTAAATCAGCAGCTACCACCCGATACCCCAGTTCATCATACATCCATGCCAAGTGATACACTAAAGAGGTTTTACCAACACCTTTCTTGCAATTAAAGAATGCAATAGTCTTAGTATTCATGGTCTTCTCCTCAGGGTGGCGACTACATAAGAGTCATCAATGATAAACTCTAAAGGTGGGTTTCCATTCTTTTGAAGTTGCTGACGTGCAAGTTGAATTCCTATCCCAAAGCGTTGAACATAGCCAAGATTTTTCATCGCCTCAGCAAGGTGAGGATTACGATAATCTGTTATCCCTGGTTGTCCAAAGTTTTGTCGATTGACTTGACCAAAGGGACCACCAGGATTGTGGATTTCGATGCGATCGTTGAACCAAGTCATTCTCACTGGAGCATTCGTCCCTTCATAAGTACGGTGCATAACAGCATTTCTTGCGAGTTGTTGCAAAGCAACTATGGGGTAGTCAGGTTGCTGTACTTCCACAGGACTAGCAGTGATATCTGTCGCAACTGAAATATAGGTTTGAAGAATTTCATCCAAGACTAGGAGCAAATCAGGGAGTGGACTATTGATTTCTTTTTGGTCTCGAATGGGGTCGGTGAACTCAACACCATCAATACGAAGAAATTGAATATAAGCACAGGGAATAAATCGTCTTGGGTCTTTCCCCACCACCAGCATACCTAAAACCGTTGGCTTGGACAATGGTTTAACTGTTGCAAACCGCAAAGCTGTCAGTTGTTGTTCAATAGGACGTTGATTCTCTTCCAGAATTTCGCTAGCTACAGACGAGGGTAAATAAACTCGGTCAAACACATCTAAGTCTAAATCATCCAAGTCAGCAGATGCTAGAGGTTGAAGGTCGAAAGGTAAGTCCTTAAACCTTCTTTTTTCTGCTAAACGACGTTCTTCCTCAGCTGTCGCAGTTGCTCGACGAGGACCAACCCTCACCCAAACACGCCCATTAAAACGCACAGGAGGAGCATCCGAGGGTTCCACAATCACAACCGCCAATTCACACCCACAGATAGTGCGTTTTTGAACAATCATTGTAGGGAAAGGCAAAATGTTACCATCTGACCGCATCCCTGAAAGCGTTAACAACAACCTATCATCAATTGGAAGATTAGCACAGCTACCATCATCTTTCACGCCGATGAACAAAACTCCTGGTTTTTGATGATTAGGCAAATCATTTGCAAATGCACAAACTACCTCACAAAGCTTATTTTTATCAGAGATTGAAGCTTTGCGTTCTACTCGGTCTGATTCCAAATCCTTTAGGAGAACTTCCAACTCCTCATCACTCATTATATTTATCCTTTCCAGAGCCTTGTGCTAACTATAGCAATCCGCGCATCATTCATAAAAAGTGAGAAACCCGTTATCTCCACGATACCGGGTTTCTGGGCGATCGCGATTTTTACAAATGAAAAAATTGCTATGTATAATTGAAAAAACCGCACAACAGCTAGCCCTCGACGTAGATAAACGCAGATAACTTGCAATACTTGTCGGTTAAGTCCTAAATTAAAATTTGGGCTAAAAGCTTAAACCCGTTTTAATGGGTTCAAAGCCATGTTTAGTCAGATAAATCTGACTTTAGCTAAAAGCTGCGAAATTTATTTTTTGGCTGTTAACCGAGTGGTATGGAGATAACTTGTACTTCATTCAAATGAAAACTGCTATAGTTCTAAATTTTTATCGAGAAAATAATCACCACTATCAGGTTCAATAGCAACAACGAAAAGAATCCACGTTTTTCAAAGCGTGGAGAGTTCACGGAATCACTTCAAAGGCATTCTTGTCATAGAGCCGATAGGATCATGGCCGTCGCAGTCCTTGCCGCGCCAGCTTTGCGACGATGCCTTCGCCAAAAGGTGTTCTATGAATCGGAGGATAAGGTTCTGTCTGGCTGTTTATGGCACCAATGAGGTCTGCAAGGAGGTTGGGTAGAGGTTGCTCTTCTGGGGTAGCTAAGGAAAGTTGAGCAGCAATCCAGTCTGCTGGGGTAGTACCTTGTTGCTGAGCCACAGTTAGCAGGAGCTGGTAAACCGTTTCAGAAAGGGTAATCTGATGTTCTGGCATTTGTTTTGTGACTCATTTTTAACTCTATGTCTATGCTATCAGATGATTTGTTATTGGTAAATGCGCTGTAGCTTTTCCCGTTGGTGTTGGCAGTATTTTTTTATTGATAGATATTTGACTACACGATTATTCTCAACAAGAAATACGCTGCCAGAAAATCAATGTAGATGTAGAATTTGAAATGTCCTCTAATTCTCAATTTAATGACGAGTGGATACACCGCCAAATTGCTGTAGCTGAATATTTAGATACTCTCAGTGAACTTTCTACAAAATTAGATAGTTTACAATCTTTTGCGGCTTGATGCGAGCGAAAGCCACAATGTTAAAAGTAGCCGAGATATTTTACCTGATTCTGAAGCTAGAATAGGTTTGTATGTTTTACCTCCAAATGAGTAGTCAGATTGCGTAAAATTTTGTTTCACAAAGTCTCGCAAGTGTCAAAATTGCTGTATCTTATCTAGACATCAATTGATGAGATCATTGCTTGACTTGGGTAGCAGGATATCAAGTTTGACTAGAAGAGGAAAAATGAGTACTAAAAATATCTGTAATCAATGCATTCTAACCTTTGGTTATGGAAACAGAAAAAACTACGATATTTTTCTAGAATATTTAAAAGATTTCGATATCAAATATGTTGTTGATGTGAGAACAACCCCACGCGCTTGGAGTCGTCAATGGTACGGTGAAAGAATAAAAAGTTTGTGCGAATCAAAAAATGTTCAATATGTTTCTAAAACTTCATTAGGGAATACATCGGGCAATAAAAATTGGGTACCTGCAAATAAAGAAGCGGCGACCAAAGATTTACAGGAAGTTGCAGAATTTGCTCAAAAAGGAAACATTTTAATATTATGTGCTGAATTAGATGCTAACCGTTGTCACCGAACTGAAGTAGCTAGTTGTTTAGAACAAATAACATCAATTCCAGTCAAACACCTAGAGTAAATCACATCAGCTTATGGTTCTTAGCTTTTAACCCTACAAGCTCGGCGATCACACATAGGACTTACATCCCCTCGTGCAGTTTGCATGGTTTGCTCTCGTAATCGTTCCCAACCAAGTGAGTCTACGTCTTGGTCAAATTGCCAACCAGTATGAAAACCCTGTATCAAACATGGCATCAACTGGTAATTCCAGTCTATCTGATGCTATTAATGAAATAGATAAGAAAAATGTCATTAAGGAAATTGCTTCCGAAAAAAATTTTGGAGCTTTAAAAATTAAACCTAAAACTGATACAAGCGAAATTCAAAGTAAAGAATTCTCTCGAGAGACAAAAGCAGCAACTTTTATTAGAGATGCTTTACCTGGTTGTCCACAATGTAAAATCTGTGGAGGCTATCTCCCCAGTGGTTTTAGCTCTATAGACCATATTACAAGAAAAGCAGACGGGGGTTTAGGTACTTTAGACAATGCACAGTTAACTCATCCCTACTGCAATACAACGTATAAAAACTAAATATTCCTACAACCAAACAACTTTAACTTATAGCGGTTTGCAAGTCAGTGAGGTACGTTGGTAGGGGCGAACGGCGGTTCGCCCTTACAATTCGGTGTACCTCACCCGGTTGAAATCCGCTATAAATTCCAAATCATTAGTGAAAATGGAGAAACCCGGTTTCTTCAAGACACCGGGTTTCTGAGGTCGCGGAACATTGGTCACAAGTTAACGCTGTAAGGTAGTCTGTAACTGAATTTCTGGTGGATCATAGAGTAGCCGTGTTTTGAAAAAGTATAATTTTAGATTGATTTTGCTTTGAGGCTTACATCCAAAAATATAATTCGTTCTAAAACTTACTCGTAATGCGTCCACATCCGGATTATCTTAACTACTTGCTCGGATTCGATGACCTCATATACCAAACGATGGTGTATATTTATTCTGCGAGAATAAGCACCTGATAAATCACCAACCAGCTTTTCATAAGGCGGAGGATTTTGAAAAGGATTTTCTTCAAGAACTGCGAGTAATTCCTCCGCTTTTTCCTTCAAATTACTAGAAGCTAACTTCTTCGCGTCTTTTTGCGCTTGTTTTGTATAAACCAACTTCCAACTCACCAATCCAACTCCTCATCACATTCTTCGATAGGAGTTGCTAACCCTTCTTTTATAGATTCTCGCATTCCAGGGATAGATAATAAGTAAAGAGTTTCCTGAATAGCAGACCAGTCTTTTTCAGCAAGCAGAATCGCATTACCACGCTCACCCTGAATAATAATGGGTTTACCCTGCTCTGAAACTTGGTCGATTAGCTTTTGTAAATTATTTTGGGCGTCGTTGACGGGAAGCAAAGACATCATGCTTTTTTGAGTCACTGTAACTTTACTCTAGCTGATCTACGAACTTATGCAAGCAAAGTCGGCTTTATGGCGCACAAAAGATACTTAATATTTATTCAAAAATTCATTATGAGCCACTTCAGAGCTTCAATTATTCATTAGGTTCTGTAGAGCGACGAATTATTTGAGCAGAGCGACAAATTGTTTGTCACCAATCTAAATCCTTCTGCATTACCTGTTCGAGCAATTTCTACAACTTCATGTCAGAAAGCCTAAAAATCAGACTCCCCTACAGTAAAGCTTACAAGCACAAAGAACTTGACTTGTAATTTGTCGTTGCGGTCAAACAATCTGTCACTCTACAAAAGACTCCGTAGCTCTTTTGAGTTGAGAAATGACCTCACTAGAGCGATCGCAACATGGAAGATTGAGTACCTCATGCGATCGCGTAAGTGTCGATAGGGGTCTAACTCAGGAATACTGTAAATAAAACTACCATCAACGCTATATTTCTCCTTGTTTTCTCTTTGCGCTCTTTGCGTCTTTGCGGTTTTTTACTATTCAGATACAAACGGAAACGAAGACCAATTCATATCATAAAATAGTTCGTAGTTGCGTGCTTGGGCGCTAAAGCGCAACTACAAACCTTTATATAGAGTACTATCTTACAGATGGATACTGGTGCAAAACCTGCTTGACATATTGCCCAGTATAAGACTTAGGATTCTCCGCCACATCCTCAGGGGTACCAACTGCAATCACTTCCCCTCCTTTATCACCGCCTTCCGGTCCCAAATCTATCAGCCAATCAGCGCAACGAATGACATCTAAATTGTGTTCAATCACCAAGATAGAATTCCCTTTATCCACCAAACGTTGCAAAACATCCAACAATTTGTGAACATCATAAAAGGACAAACCAGTTGTTGGTTCATCGATAAGATAAAGAGTTTTACCCGTAGCGCGACGGGAGAGTTCTGTTGCTAATTTTACCCTCTGCGCTTCCCCACCAGATAAGGTGGTTGCTGGTTGTCCGAGTTGAATATATCCTAACCCCACATCTACTAAAGTTTGCAGTCGATTCACTGCTTTGGGAATATTTTGGCAAAACTCCAAAGCTTCCTCAACTGTCATATGAAGAACGTCGGAAATGGACTTATCTTTGTACTTCACCTGCAAAGTTTCACGATTATATCTCGCCCCTTTACAAACTTCGCACTGCACATAAACATCTGGCAAAAAGTTCATTTCAATAACGTTCACGCCCTGTCCACTGCAAGCTTCACAACGTCCACCTTTAACGTTGAAAG
The DNA here is from genome assembly GCA_035967975.1 of Scytonema sp. PMC 1070.18. Lineage (GTDB taxonomy): Bacteria > Cyanobacteriota > Cyanobacteriia > Cyanobacteriales > Nostocaceae > Scytonema. The sequence continues at coordinate 3,257 of JAWQFQ010000219.1, read as the reverse complement.
AAAATTGTCCTTGTTTATAACCCCTGGTTTTTGCTTCAATTGTTTCTGCAAAAACTCCTCGAATCACATCAAAAACACCCGTGTAAGTCGCAGGGTTAGACCGGGGTGTCCTACCAATAGGCGATTGGTCAATCACAATAGCTTTGTCAACCGCATCCAATCCTCGAATTTCATCTATCTCCTTAGGAAAAGGAACCTTACGGATGAGATGATGTTGCAGTGCGGGGTAAAGCAGTTCATTGATTAAGCTAGATTTTCCAGAACCAGAAACACCAGTGACAGCAACGAGTTTACCCAATGGTATTTCTACATCTATATTTCTGAGATTGTTACGACGAGCATTTTTAATAACCAAACTCCGCCCATTCCCCTCTCTGCGCGTCGCTGGAGTTGCGATCGCCCTACGTCCCGACAAATAAGCACCTGTCAGCGACTCTTTCGACTCCAGCAACGTCTGCAAATCACCTTGAGAAACAATACTTCCGCCATGAATACCCGCACCAGGACCAATATCAACAAGGTAGTCAGCAGCACGAATAGTTTCTTCATCGTGTTCTACTACAATTAAAGTATTACCCAAGTCCCTTAACTTAATCAAAGTCCGCAGCAATCGCCCATTATCTCGTTGGTGCAAACCAATACTCGGTTCATCCAACACATACAAAACCCCCGTCAACCCAGCACCAATCTGAGTTGCAAGACGGATGCGCTGCGCTTCCCCACCCGAAAGAGTCATCGCCGGACGGTCAAGAGTAAGGTAATCCAACCCCACATCCAAAAGAAACTGCAATCTCGCCTTAATCTCTCTCAGCACCAAATCCCCTATCTGCAACTGACGCTGACTCAACTTCAAATCATCAACCCTCTCCCGACACTGGCGAATCGACACACCAGTCAAATCCAAAATCCGGTACTGTCCCAACTGTACCGCCAACGCCTCCGGTTTCAACCGCCTCCCCTCACACACCGGACACGGCTGGTCAATCAAATACTGTTCCAACTTTTGCTTAATTAACTCCGAACCCCCCTCATACTGTCTTTGCAGCATCGGAAGCACACCCTTAAACTCCTCTCTTGGCGTACTTGGCGTCTTGGCGGTTCCATACAAAATCACCTCCCTCTGCTCCTCAGTCAACCGATACCACAGAGTCTGCAACTCAAAACCAAACTCACTCCCCAGCTTATACAGCAACTCCAAATAATAAGAATTATCCTTCTCCGACCAAGGCGCGATCGCAGAATACACAGGTGCTTGCGGGTCCGGTACCACCAAATCCGGCGAAAACCTTCTCAAACTCCCAATCCCGTGACAGTGAGGACACGCACCATAAGGCGAATTAAACGAGAACAAGCGCGGAGACAACTCCTCCATCACCGCACCATGTTCCGGACAAGCAAAATTCTCTGAAAAAACTAACTCTGAAGGCCACTCTTCACTCTTTGTATCTTTTATTATCTCTACCACCGCAATTCCACTTGATTGCTTCAAGCAAGTAGAAAGAGAATCAAATAAACGCTCTTGTATACCTGGCTTTTTCACCAAGCGGTCAATAACCACTTCTATAGTATGAGCAACATTTTTATCTAAGTTTATCGAATCAGATAATTCTCGCACCTCCCCATCCACCCTGACACGGACAAAACCCTGGGAGGCTAAACTTGATAACAGCTTGCTATGAGTCCCCTTCTTACCCCGAACCACAGGTGCGAGAATTTGAAACCGGGTACGGTCGGGAAGTTCCTGAATGCGATCGCACATCTCATCAAGAGTTTGAGGCGCAATACAGCGATCGCATATGGGACAATGAGGTTCACCAGCCCGTCCAAACAACAGCCTAATATAGTCGTAAATCTCCGTCACCGTCCCCACCGTGGAACGGGGATTATGAGACGTTGACTTTTGGTCGATAGAAATCGCCGGACTCAAACCCTCAATCGCCTCAACATCAGGCTTATCCACCTGTCCCAAAAATTGTCGTGCATAAGCGCTCAGAGATTCCACGTAGCGGCGCTGTCCCTCAGCAAAAATTGTATCAAACGCTAGGGAAGATTTACCGGAACCAGAAACCCCAGTAAAGACAATTAAGCGATCGCGTGGTAATTCCAAGTCAACATTTTTGAGGTTATGTTGCCTTGCGCCTCGTATACGAATTGAGTTTTGGTTGTTATGCTGGGAGTGGGGCAGACGTCCGTTCAAGGATGTGGATAATTGGGTGTTCGACATATTAGCAGCAAACTACAGAGCAAAAGACGGGCGTGAAACAGTTCTTAATATTATCATTGTCACCTCTATCATGGTAGAACAATAGTACTGTTTGTGTAGCGATCGCACGCTTTGTCGTATCGTAATTACCGTTTTATTTAAGAGATCCAATATCGTCAAGGAACGGGTGGGGACGCCCGTTCCACAAGATGGGATAATTTCCTTTCTGCAATTCCTAGAATTCTCTGAAGCTGTACTTGTTCACGAATCCTCAAATAACTTATCACCTCTGTGCAATCGCTCAGCAATTTGATAAGTTTGAGATTGCGATCGCATCGTAGGTGCGTGTGCAGCTAACTTTTGTTAATTAGAGCAATGAAGAAGTACTATACTTTGAGCGGTCAGCACTTCAGCTTTCAGCTTTCAGCCAATAGCTTATGCCTAATAGATCCTAGCTACATCAAATGCTCAGTTTATTCCCGTGCAAAGTATATCACGTATGGCATTTCTAAATCATTTGTCAAAATAAATGACTCCCTTTTAGCTATTAGCTATTAACTATTAGCTGACCGCTCAAAGTATAATCAGTAAACACTCAGCACTCAACACCAATGGCATTTATGAGGCACTCTAACTATGTTAGCCACTACAGCCACCTATGAAATTACTTGGGAAAAGTTACCGGACGATTTTGTTTTAGATGATGAGCCAGTAGACGATATTAATCAACCGCTTTTAGCTGCAGCTTTGACAGAAAGTTTAGAACTAGCGGGAAGATTACCTGCTAACGCTCTAACCATGACTAACTATGGTATCTGTGCGACTTTGAACAACAAAATTGTGGTGAAAGCGCCAGATTGGGGATATGTATCATCGATTCGCGTTCCACGAGCAGAGGTAAAACGCAGTTACACCCCACAACTCCAAGGGGATTTTCCACTCATCGTGATGGAATTTCTCTCTGATACCGAAAGGAGTGAGTATTCTAATAAACCAACTTATCCGATACTTTTTCGTTAACAATTCCCAACGCATGTTAACAAATACATAAGCT